>DATHEP010000411.1:0-9046 GCA_035318525.1 Conexibacter sp. | reverse complement strand
GCGTGCGTCCCCACGACCATCAGGATCGCGATCGCGCGCAGCGGGATGCTCATCTCCACCGCTCGGCCCCAGCGCCGGCCCGCGTCGACGTCGGCCGCCTCGGCGAGCTGCTCGATCGGCGTGACGTGCCAGTTGGCCGGCAGCGACCCGAGCGCCTGCTCGAGCCGCATCGACATCTCGACGTACGACAGCGAGTCGCCGCCGAGGCTGACGAAGGTGTCCTGCCGGGTCGCCTCGGGTCGTTCGAGCAGCTCCGCGAACAGCATGCGCAGCGACTCGACGTCGTGGCCGGGCGGGCGCGTCGGCTGCGCCTCGGGCGCATCGGTGACGGGCGGGGCGAGCGCCGCGATCGCGCGGTAGTCCGGCTTGCCCGACGGCAGCCGCGGCAGCTCAGGCACGCGGAACGCGTGCACCGCCCGCGGCGGCAGGCCGAGCTGACGTGCGGCCAGGCGGCGCAGCTCCTCGGCGTCGCCCTCGTCCTCGAAGGCGATCACGAGCGTGTCGTCGACGCCGGCGCACCAGACCGGCAACCCGTGCGCGCTGAGCAGCTGCTCGGCGCGTCCCAGATCGATTCGCAGGCCGACGACCTTCACGAAGCGGCTGCGCCGCCCGACGATCTCGTAGAGGCCGTCGGGGGTGCGCCGCGCGACGTCGCCGGTGCGCAGGACGTCGACCGTGGGCCCGAGCGCCAGCTCGGCCGGCGCCTCCGCGTAGCCGAGCATCACGTTCGGCCCCGAGTACACGAGCTCGCCGGCCTCGTGGTCGTCGCACTCCGGCAGCGGCTCGAGCGAGAACGAGCCGCCGGGGATCGCCACGCCGATCGTCTGCGGATGCGCGATCGTGAGATCCGGGGGCAGATAGGACATGCGAGCCGTCGCCTCGGTCGCTCCGTACATCACGAACAGGTCCCAGCCGCGCTCCCGCCCGGCGGTCGCCCAGCGGACGACGCGGTCCGGGGCCATCCGCCCGCCGGCCTGCGTGACGTAGCGCAGGTGCGGCAGGTCCATGTCGGCGAAGCCGACGCGGTCGAGCAGCTCGAACGTGTACGGCACGCCCGCGAAGGACGTGGCCTGCTCGCGCCGGACGAGGTCCCAGAAGCAGCCGTCGACGACCGACAGGTCGGTCAGCACGAGCGTCGCTCCAGCCTGCAGATGGCTGTTGACGACTGACAGGCCGTACGAGTAGTGCATCGGCAGCGTCGTGGCAGCGCGGTCGGCAGGCCCGATCTGCAGGTACTCGGCGATCGACTCCGCATTCGCCTGGACGTTCTCGTGCGAGAGCCGTACGAGCTTCGGCGAGCCGGTCGAGCCCGAGGTGCTGAGCAGCAGCGCGAGCTCCGGGTGCAGGTCGTGCGCGGAGCCGTCGCGACGCTCCTCGAAGCGCCATGCGCCGTCCTCGGGGGCGACGACGACGTCTGCGTCGTACGCCGCGGCGAGCGGCTCGACGTGCTCCGCCGTGGCGAGCAGCACCGGATGGCCGGCCGACAGCGCCGCCAGGTAGGTGACGATCGGGTCGATCCCGTTCGCCCCGGCGACGACCACGAGCCGCCGCTCGGTTCCCAGCCGCCGCGCGTCCTCCTCCACGCGGCCGGCCAGTTCGGCGTACGTGAGCGACTCGTCCTGCGTGACGATCGCGGTCGCGTCCCCATGGCGCGCGAGGGCAGCGACGAATGGCACGCTCGCCGGTCCCCTGAGCAGCTCGGGCCTCCTTGGCACGCCGGAACGGTACGACATCTGCGCCAATTTGTCGTTACGGACTCGCGAACGCGACGGCGGCAACGGACTCGGCGGGCGCCTCATGCCACGCCGCCATGACTCTGGTGGGGTTCCACGGGACTGGCATCGGCGCCGCCCTGCTCCTTCTTGAGCACGTTCGGCTCTGACGTCGCGAATTCACAGCGTTCAGCGGATCGTGACGGCTGCGCCCGACGGAACGCGATGGGCGATCCAGGCGATCGCCTCGTTCGCGATCCGGATGCAGCCGTGCGACGCCGCGCTGCCGAGCGGATCCCCCAGCAACGCGCCCGCGCGTCCGTGGATCGCGATGCGGCCGGGCCCACCGCCGAACTCCAGGTAGGTGCCCGAGAACGCCGTCAGCGGAATCACCCAGCCGCCGAGCAACGGGTGCGACGGGCGCTGCGCCAACAGCTCGGAGATCGCGAACTGCCCGGCGGGCGTGGGGCTCTGCGACCTGCCGACGACCGCAGCGAAGCGCTTGACGCGCCGGCCGCGGAAGGTGACGGCGACGGTGCGCTTCGCGCGGTCGATCCAGACGCGGTACGGCGTCTGCAGCAGCGCGACGTCGTCGCCGGAGATCCAGCCGGCGGCGCCGTTGGGTCGCTGTGGCAGCAGCACCCGGACGCGCAGCGCGCCGCGGATGACCCGCTGGGCGACGACCCGCAGCTGAGTCGGACCGCCGCCGTGCGGCGCCGTCGGCGCAAGCGCGGCGAGCACGCGCCCGCCGGCTGGACGCGCCGTCGCGCGCGTGTAGAAGAGGACGCGCGCGATGTCCGCCCCGCGCACGATGCGGTCGGCCTCGGGCCGGTCAGCAGCGACGACGGGTGCGACCGCGCTCGTGGTCGCGGCGGTGGCCGTGGTTGCGATGGTGGCCGTGGCCGTGGTCGCAGCCGTGGCCGTGGCCGTGCTCCCGGCCGTGGCAACGGCCATCGCCGCGATTGCGGCGGTCAGCGCGAAGCGGGCGCGCTTCGCCGGGCGCGCCCGCTGCGCTGGATGGGATGTCGTGGGGAAGGTCGTCACGACTTCCGTGTCGGCGCGACCCGGCTCAGCAGCCCGGGTCGCGCCGACGTCTTGATGGCCCGTCGCTCAGCCCGTGACCGGCGGGGTCGGTGCCGGGCGCTGAGCGGCCTGAACCACGATCCGTGCCGTGTCGCGGCGCACCGCGGCGTTGCGCGCGCGAGCACCTGCCTTCACGGTCACGGTGCGGATCCGCTCGGTGCGGGTCGCCCGCAGGGTCCCCTGCAACGTCCTGCCGCTGTTCGCGCGCACCCGGGCGATGATCCAGCACGCCCGTCCGCGAGACCGCTCGGCGCCCTTGGGCGTGTGGCCGAACGCGAGGCCGGAGCCGGGCGTGTTGCAGACGACCACCCGCTTCGCCGCCGCTCTGCCGCGGTTGGAGACGCGGATCGTGAAGCGCACCGTGCCACCGGACCTGACCGTCTGCTTCGCGAGCGTGACGGAGACGGAGAGTCTCGCCTTGGCGCTCGTCGGCGGTACGGGCTTCGGCTTCGGCGCGGGTCTCGGTGCCGGTCTCGGCGGCGACGGCGCCACCGGGGCAGACGCCACCGGCGCCGAGGTCCCCGTCATCGAGATGCCCGTGCCGCCGTCCGTGGTCGCCGAGACATGGCAGGCCACGGCCCGGCCGGCGTCGGCCGGCGCGAACGTGTACGTCGATGAGGCACCGGACTGCAGCGCGACGCCTGCGGAGTCCTGGAACGTGTACTGGATCGTCGGGTTGTTGCTCCAGGTGCCAGCCGTGCACGTCGCGGTGCGGCCGACCTGGAAGATGCCGGAGAGGCGGATGTCGAGCCCGCCGCGCGGTGCCAGCGGTGGTGAGTCATCGCCCGCGATGAAGGCGCTGATCTCGGGGGCGGTCACGTTGGTGTATCCGTTGAGCGAGGCGACACCGCACTCGCCGCTGGGACCGGAGAGGGTGACGAAGCTCGTGACGCCGACGAGCATCGCCGGCGTGCCGACGGTCATCGGACCACCGCTGTCGCCCTGGCACGCCGATCCCACGGAGGAGGAGACGCACAGCAGGATCGCGTTGTTGGCGCCGCCGCAGATCATCGGGTTCACGACGCCCGTGCCGACCTCGTAAAGCTGCCCGTCGGGCACCCCGCCAGCCGCCTGACGGCCGAAGCCGGTGAGCGACGCAGCGGTTCCCACTGCGGGCGAGGGGCCCGCGGCGAGCGGGATCGCCTGAGCGGTCGGCAGGCCGAGCACCAGCGGCGCCGCAAGCTGGAGCACCGCGACGTCGTCGGCCGACACGCTGGTCGTGGAGGTCGCGGCCGGGTCGTACAGCGGATGGGCGCGCACGCTGGACACTCTCACGAGCTGTGGCGCGTCGCCCGGGGCCGCCGCTCTGACGTTCGAGACGCCGGCGACGACCGTGAAGGTCGACACGGGGCGGAGGTTCTGCGCATCGTCGTAGACGCAGTGCGCCGCGGTGACCACGTGCGTGGCGTCCAGGATCGAGCCACCGCAGGCGACGCTCGCCGGACCCATGTCCGATTGGACGTAGGTCTGCCACGGCGCGTCCTGGATCGGGATCGGATCCCCGTTCACGATCGCCGGCGACGGCGTGAGCTGGGCTCGGCCGACGCTCTGCGGAGCGGTTTGGCCGGCTCCGGGCGCGGCCGCCGATGCCGCCGGTGGGAGGGCGCAGAGGAGACCCATCAACGCGACGGCGGCGGCCAGGCCGATGCGATGGGTCGCTGGTGAGAAGATGTTCATGCTGCGCAGCCTTCGCGGCGCGGCTCCCTGCCTCAACCATTTCGAGAAACGCGAAAGCCGCGCTCGCGGATGCGCGCCGAGCTCGGTTGCGGGATCGCGAAACTGTGTGTGCAGCGAGCGCCGGGCTCCCTACGCTGCCGGCGCACCGTGGCCTCCAGGCCCAGCATGACCGCACTCCGCGCGCAGACGGCGCGCGACCCGTACGAGCTCGACCGCGACTACGTGCTCGGCGTCCTGGCACGGCGGTGCAGTTGGCTGCCGCCGACCGACCGCGAGGCGATCTTCCACGACGCCTACACGCTGTACCTCGAGAAGCAGCGCAGCGGAGCGCTGGCCGTCGAGGACATGCACGCGCTCCAGGTGCGCGCCTACCTGACCCAGACGGCGCTGCACAAGGCGCTCAACGAGGGCAAGCGCGCGGAGCGCACCCGCACGACGACGCTCGACGACGAGGACCCGTTCGCCGCCCCCGCGGCAGATGCCCCGGACGAGCGCATCGCCGCCGCGCTCGACGACGCGCCCGTGCGCGAGATCGTCAGCGAGCTGTCCGAGCGGCGGCAGACGATCATCAAGCTGCGCTTCTACTTCGACTGCTCCCCCGACGAGATCCAGCGCTTCATGGGCATCAGCGAGCGCAGCTACCGACGCGAGCTGGAGGCGGCGATGCGCGAGATCGGCGAGCGCTACGCGGCCGTCCGCGAGGGACGCTGGTGCGAGAGCCGCCGCAGCCTGGTGCTCGCCTACGTCAGCGGGCTGGCCGGTCCGAACCGCGCGCGCAAGGCGCGCGTGCACCTGCGCAACTGCCCCGGCTGCGCGAGCATGGCGGCGGAGCTGCGCGAGACGACCGTCCGTGGCGCCGCGCTGCTGCCGCTGCCGCTGCTGATGCCCGCGGCCGGTCGTGTGCCGCGTGCCGGCGAGCTGGTGGCGACGGTGCGCGACGGGCTGGGCGGCCTCTGGACGGACGCCAAGCAGCAGGCGCTGTCGCTCGTCGTCCGCACGGACGCGGGGACGTCGAGCTATGTCGCGACGGTGCGGCCCGGCAGCGTCGCGGCGGTCCTCGCCGGCTGCCTCGCGGCCGGCACCGGCACGTACTGCGTGACGCAGGGCATCCCGGAGTCGGTGCGGTCGCTCGTCGTCGACGTGCGCGCGAACGAGCCGAGCACGCGGGAGCGGCGCGCCGAGCAGCGCCCGCCGACGCCGGCCAGAAGCGCTCCGATGCCCGCAGCCCCTGCAGCTCCCGCAGCGCCCGCCCAGCCCGCACCGCGCGCGCGGCCTGAGCGGTCCGAGCGGCGCGCGCAGCCCGAGCGGCGCGCGCGGCCCGCGCCGAGACCCGCCAAACCGCGCCCAGCCGTGCGCCGCACGCCGAGCCCGCAGCCAGCCCCCGGCCCGAGCACGGAGTTCGGCTTCGAGGCGCCCGCCCCGGCGCCATCGCCCGCGCCCGCGCCGTCGCCCAGCCCACCGTCGCCCCCTGCCGGCGGCGACGAGTTCGGACCCTAGGGTCTTGGGGCACTGTTAGTCCGGATACGAGACCACTCTAATATTAGGCTTTAGACTCAAAATAGTCCGAAGGCTATACTTAGGGAATGGCCTCCGATGCCTCCTTGGTGTTCGACAACCCGTTCCGCCCCGGTGCGGGACACATGCCGCCCCACCTCGCCGGACGCGAGACGGAGCGGCAGGAGTTCGAGCGCCTGCTCGACCAGACCACGATCCTCGAGAACCTGATCCTGACGGGCCTGCGCGGGGTCGGGAAGACCGTCCTTCTCGACACGTTCAAGCCGCTCGCCATCCGCACGGGATGGCACTGGGTGGGAACGGACCTGTCCGAGTCCGCGAGCGTCACCGAGCAGGCCCTTGCCGTTCGCCTCCTCACCGACCTCTCGGTCGTCAGCTCCTCGCTCGTGCTGGGACAGGCACCGCAGACCGGCTTCGCGGCGTCGACGAGAGACGTGATGCTGGACTACAACACGCTTCTCCAGATCTACAACGACACCCCCGGTCTGGTCGCGGACAGACTCAAGAACGTGCTTGAGACCGTGGCTGCGGCATGCAAGCGGGACAACATCCGCGGTGTCGTGTTCGCCTACGACGAGGCCCAGAACCTCGCGGACGCGCCGGCAAAGGGACATTTTCCGCTGTCGCTGCTCCTCGACGTCTTCCAGTCGATCCAGAAGAGAGGCATCCCGTTCATGCTTGCGCTGACGGGACTGCCCACCCTACTTCCGAAGCTCGTGGAGGCGCCGACGTTCGCCGAGCGCATGTTTCGCGTGATCGTGCTCGACAAGCTCAACGCGGAAGCCAGTCGCGACGCCATCCGCATACCGATCGCAGGCGCCGACTGTCCCGTCGTCTTCAACGACCAGTCGGTCGACACCATCTGCGAAGAGTCCGGTGGCTACCCCTACTTCATCCAGTTCATCTGCCGAGAGGTCTACGACGCCTTCATCCAGTCGTTGAAGTCACATGGCACGACCACCCCTGTCCCGTTGGACGCCATCACGCGCAAGCTCGACACCGACTTCTTCGCGGGTCGATGGGCACGGGCGACCGACCGTCAGCGTGAGCTGCTGTGGGCGATCGCCAGTCTCGAGAACGCTGACGGAGAGTTCACGGTTCAGGAGATCGTGGTCGAGTCCAAGCGACTTCTCGCAAAGCCGTTCACGAACAGCCATGTGAACCAGATGCTTTCGACGCTTGGCGGGATGGGGCTGATCTACAAGAACCGATGGGGCCGGTACTCGTTCGCCGTCCCGCTCATCAACCGCTTCATCCTCCGGCAGCAGGAAGCCATCGAGGCCTAGAGCCCTGGCGGCGGAACGCCAGCGCTGGCGAACTGCGCTTGCATCGCTGCGAGCTGGTCGTCTGCGACCAGCTCGGCGTTGAGCGAGCTCATGATCACGTATCTCCAACCGGCGGCCCGCGATGATCTCCAACGGCCGGACCTGGCCGGACGTGAAGTATTGGCCCTAGGGCTTGATGTGGGTCGGGATCGGGTTCGTGGTGCGTCCCGACGCTCCGTGCCAGCCGTGCTCGAGTGCGTCGCGTGCGCCGGTTGGCTGGGGAGGAGGGTGAGCAGGTGGCGCTCGCGGCGCCTCGCCGCTCGCGTTGTCCGGCTTTGCCCCGCCGTTCGTGCGCTCTTCCGGAACGTTGCGTGCGTCCCGTTGCGCGGTTCGCGGCCGGCGATCGCGCTGCCGCCTCGCACCGGATCGATGAGTGTCCACTTGTACCCCTATAGGGAGCACAAGTGGACACTCATAGTTGTGGATCGTCACGTTCTGCGCGATTCCCGCGGCGGACGGTGCAGAGCGCGCGAGCGGTGGCGCAAAGCGGACGCTCGCCGGGCGCAGCGGACCGTGAGGCGCCAACGCCGGTAGCGCGACCGCACCTGCTCACCCCCTCCCCAGCCGACAGACCCCGCTTCGCCGCACCGGCCACGCGACGAACGGAGCGCCGCAAACGCCGAACGCCGAACGCCTACAGCCCCGGCGGGTGGCTGGCCACGAAGCCAACGTGTGATTGCGGGTTCCAGCCCGGACCATGCGCGTAGTTGGAGCTGGTGGTGCCCCAGTCGCGGCCGTTGATCGTGATGAACACGTGGCCGTCGTTGGACCAGATCGTCACGTGACGGCCCTCTCTGCTCGGATATTCGGTCGCGAACTGGCTCGAATGGAGCGGGCCGGGGTCCTTGTAGCCCATCAGCACGAGCAGCCAGCGGACGGAGCCCGAGCAGTCGAGTCCGGCCTCCTTGGCACCGTACGTCTTGATGGCCTGGTCAGGGATGCGCGGGCTGGGTCGCCAGCAGTAGGAGAAGCTCGGCGACGGGCCGGGCTTTGGAGCGTGGCCGCCGCCCCAGCAGTAGTGGAACCGCTGGGCCTCGATCCAGTTGGCGACGTAGGTGATCCGCTCGAGCGGGTCTTCGGGGAGGTCGCCGAGCGGCCCGGGCCGTGTCGACGGCGCCCGGACGCAGGAGCGGTCGAGCGCATCCACGCCGTCGAGCACCTTCTTGACGTACCAGTCGGCGTGGTTGTAGGCGAAGATCGCTCTGCTCCAGTCCGCCGGAGCACCGCTGGCTCTGAGGTAGCGCGCCGCCGAGTGGATCGCGTCGTGGACGTTGTCGATGTCGGCCATGCCGTCGCCGTCGCCGTCGGTGGCGTAGCCCTCGTGGTCCGCGGTCGTCGGCGGGACGACGATCCGGGTCCCGCCGGTGACTCCCTTGCGCCAGGTGCTGGGCAGGAACTGCATCGGCCCACGGGCGCCTCTCGACGAGACGGACCCACCGTCGCTGCCGTCGAACCCCGTCTCCACCTGGTGCACCGACGCCAGCACCCACACGCCGCGCTCGCCGAGTCCAAAGCGCTCGCTCGCTGCCTTGTAGATCGGCATGTGCGTGAGGCAGTCGTCCGGGACGGCCTCGGCCGAGTCGGCCTCCGCGATGCCGGCCCCCGCGATGATCATGCCGACCATCAGCAGGACGACGACGAACGCGGCGAGCCCGAGGCCGACGAGCAGCAGCGTCACCTCGGTGGCGACGCTCGCGCCGCCGGTGGCGATGCCCGTCGCGACGCGGCTGGCGA
>DATHEP010000410.1:0-3087 GCA_035318525.1 Conexibacter sp. | reverse complement strand
CGTCGGCGAGCAGGGCGCCGAGCGAGACGAACAGCTGCGCGCCGAGCGCCTCCGTCAGATCGAGCATCAGCTGGGTGAAGGTGCGCCAGCGCATCGACGGCTCGTGGCCGACGATCAGCACGAGGTCGCGCGGCGCCCGCGGGACGCGCGCTTCGAAGACCTCCACCACCGGCCAGGTGATGTCGCGCACGCCGGTCTCGTCGACGCGCACCTGCGGCCGCGTCGACTGGAAGTCGTAGAAGTCCTCCGGGTCGATCGAGGCGAAGCGTGCGGCGCCGAGCGACGTGCCGACGAACTGGACCGCCGTCGAGGCGGCGTCGCCGGCGTCGTTCCAGCCCTTGAAGGCGCATACGATCGCCGGGGCCCTGAGCCCGTCCGGCCGGCGTTCCCACTGCAGCGGCTGCATCCGCCTCACCGTACATCATGACCCTGTGAATCCACTCCCGACGGTCAGTGCGCTGCGACCCGCCGAGGACGTTGACGGCGTCTTCGCCTGCACGCGCAAGGACCGCCTCATGAGCAGAGCCGGCACGCCGTACCTGGCGCTCGAGCTGCGCGACCGCACCGGCGCCGTGCAGGCGCGCGCGTTTCGCGACGCGGACGCGCTCGCGGGGCGTTTCGAGCGCGGCGACCTCGTGCGCGTGGCAGGGCGGGTGGAGCGCTTCCGCGACGAGCTGCAGATCGACGTGCGCGCGATCGCGAGAGCGGACTCCGCGCAGGTCGATCCGGCGGCCTTCCTGCCGAGCGCCTACCGCGACCTCGACGAGCTCGACGGCTTCCTCGAGCATCTTTCCCGGGAGGTCTACGACGCCGGCCTGAGAGCGCTGCTCGCAGACCTGCTCGGCGACGCCGAGCTGCGCGCGGCGTGGCGGCGCGCGCCCTGCACGCGCGCCGGCCACCACGCGTACCTCGGCGGGCTGCTGGAGCACACGGTCGCGGTCGCGACGCTCGCACAGGAGACGTGCCTGCTGCACGTCAAGCTCGACTCAGACCTGCTGATCACCGCCGCGATCGTGCACGACATCGGCAAGGTTCGCGAGTTCACGTACGGCGCCGAGTTCGGGATCAGCGACGAGGGGCGCCTGCTCGGCCACGTGCAGATCGGCCAGCGGATGCTGGAGGAGCGGATGGCGCGGCTGGACGAGGGCGTGCTGCCGGCGGCGCGGCGGCTCGCGCTGCTGCACTGCGTGCTCTGCCACCACGGGCCGGACGCCGCGCCGGGGCGCTGCTTCGGCTCGCCCGAGGCGCTCGCGCTCGCGCGCGTCAATGCGCTCGACGCGTCCGTGAAGGGCGCGCTGGAGCACGGGCTCCCGGGCTAGCGCAGACGCGTCGCGTTCGCGCGGCGACGCGCAAAGTGGCCGCCGATGATGCAGCCAGTTCGGACGACACCGCACCCGCCCGTCCCTCCTGGCATGGTTCCGCCATGGCGGACGGCCACCTCGTCCTCGTCGCGGGCGCACTCCTGACCGCGGGCCTGGCGGCCTCGCTGCTCGCGGGCCGCCTCCGCCTGCCGAGCCTCGTGCTGTTCCTCGGCGTCGGCATGGCCGTCGGCAGCGACGGCTTCGGCTGGGTCGACTTCAACGACTACGAGCTGGCGCGCGACGTCGGCATCGTCGCGCTCGCGCTGATCCTGTTCGAGGGCGGCCTGAACGCGGGCTTCGGCGAGATCCGGCCGGTGCTGCGCCCGGTCATCAGCCTCGCCTTCCTCGGCACGCTGATCACGGCCGCGATCTGCGGCCTGGCCGCCACCTGGCTGTTCGACTTCAGCCTGCTGGAGGGCTTGCTGCTCGGCGCGATCATCTCGTCGACCGACGGCGCGGCGATCTTCGCGCTGTTGCGCGGCTCGCCGCTCAAGCGCAAGCTCGCGCGCACGCTCGAGGGCGAGGCCGGCATGAACGACCCGATCGCCGTGCTGCTCGTCGTCGGCTTCATCGACTGGATCCAGGTGCCCGGCTACGGCCTGCTCGACGAGATCGAGCTGTTCGTGGTGGAGGTCGGGATCGGCGTGGTGATCGGGACCGCGATCGGCCTCGCGGCGGTCTGGGCGTTCAAGCGCGTCCAGCTCACGACGCCCGGCCTCTACCCGGTCGCGTCGCTTGCGACTGCGGCGCTCGCCTTCGGCGCTGCCGACGTGCTGCACGGCTCCGGCTTCCTGTCGGTGTACATCGCCGGCCTCGCGCTCGGCAGCGCGACGATCCCTGCCCGCCACACGATCACGACGTTCCACCAGGGGATGGCGTGGATCGCACAGCTCGGCATGTTCCTCGTCCTCGGCCTGCTCGTGTTCCCGAGCGAGCTGCCCGGCGTCGCGCTCGAGGGGACTGTGCTCGCGCTCGTGCTCGTGCTGCTCGCCCGCCCGCTCGCCGCGTTCGTCGCCACGATCGGGCCGTTCAGCGTCGCCGACCGCGTCGTGCTCGGGTGGGCCGGGCTGCGCGGTGCGGTACCGGTCGTGCTGGCGACCTTTCCGGTGATCGCCGGCGTGCCGCACAGCGAGGAGTTCTTCAACATCGTCTTCTTCGCTGTACTGCTGTCGACCGTCCTGCAGGGCTCGACGATCGAGCCGCTGGCACGCCGGCTCGGAGTGACGACCGACAGAACGCCGCTGGAGTCGAGCGGGCTGACGGAGACCGGCACGATCCGCCAGCTCGGCGCGGACGCGATCGAGGTGGCGGCCGCGCCGGGCGACGCGATCGTCGGCCATCGCATCCGCGACCTGGGCCTCCCGCGCGCGGCGATCGTCAACGTGATCGTGCGCGACGGGGAGGCGATCCCGCCGCGCGGCTCGACGCGGATCGAAGCCGAGGACCGCCTGCACGTGCTGATCCGCCGCGAGGAGATGGGGGCGATGCGCGAGCTGCTCGAGCAGTGGCGCGAGGGACCGGTCGGCCCGCCGCCGCGGCCGGCGCGGATCCCGGAGGGGCACGCGCCCGTCTTCCACGTGCGCGCCTGGAAGCGCGAGGACGGCGACCCGGCGCGCCCCGAGCAGGTCGCCGGCCGCGCCGTCGTCGACCGCCTGCGCACGCGTCGCGACGTGCCCGGCGCGCTCGTGCTGCTCGACGACGGCTATATCGCCGTCACCGGCCCCGT
>DATHEP010000409.1:0-10383 GCA_035318525.1 Conexibacter sp. | reverse complement strand
CCCGGCGACGGGCACGCAGTACGACGGATCCGCCACGGTCGCTCGGTAACGTCCGGGCGCCGATGGGCGCCGCCACCGACCGACGCACGCTGAAGCTCGCCGCGATCGGCACCGCCGGCGGGCTCTTCAGCGGCCTGTTCGGCGTCGGCGGCGGCGCGGTGATGGTGCCGCTGCTGCTGCTGTGGCTCGCCTACGACGAGCGCGCGGCGGCCGCGACGTCGCTCGGCGCGATCGTGATCGTCGCCGCGTTCGCGGTCGCCACGCAGGGCATCTACGGCAACGTCGACGTGCTCGACGGGCTGCTCGTGGGCGTGCCGGCGGTCGGCGGCGTGCTGCTCGGCACGTGGCTGCAGCAGCGCGTCCCGGCCGACGCGATCTCGCTCGCGTTCGCGGTGCTGCTCGTCGCGGGGGCCGTCCAACTGGTCCTCGGATGATCCTGGCCGCGCTGATCGGCGTGCTCGCGGGGGTCGCGGCCGGGATGCTCGGGATCGGCGGCGGCATCCTGTTCGTCCCGGCGCTGACGATCCTGCTCGACCACGGTCAGGTCGAGGCGGAGGCGACCTCCCTGTTGGCGATCGTGCCGGTCGCGCTCGTCGGCAGTTGGCGCCAGCGTCGCTACGGCAACCTGCGGATCCACGACGCAGCCGTGATCGGCGCGCTCTCGATCGCCGGGGTCGTCGCGGGCGTCGCCGCCGCCAATGCGCTGCCCGAGCGCGTGCTGCGGATCGGCTTCGCGCTGCTGCTGCTCAACATGGCACGCCAGCTCACGATGCGCGGTCTCGCTGGTCGCCGCGAGCGGCGCGCTCAAGTCTCGCGGGAGGCTGCCGACTGACCGGGACGTGAAGGGCTTCCTGGGAGTTCGTTGGTCGGTCGGCCGCAAGCTGGGCCTCGCCTTCGGCGGCGTCGTGTGCTTCCTCGTCGGCATCTCGCTCGTCGCGCTGCACGCGATCGGGTCGCTGGAGCAGGACCACGACCGCGTGATCGAGGCGATCCCGTCGCTCGACCCGCGCGCTCGCATACCGATCGAGCACGCCCATGACAGCTTCGAGTCGACCATCGCCTCGACGCAGATGCTGATCATCATCGCGACGATCGCCGGCGCGCTGCTGGCGGTCGGCCTGGCGACGTGGATCACGCTCGCGCTGCGGATGCGCGTCCGGCGCGTCCTGTCGCGACTGCAGCACCTGCGCGACGACGACGTGCGCGGGCTGGCCGACGGGCTCGAGGCGGTCGCCAACGGCGACATGACCGTCGAGGTGACGCCCGTGACACAGCCGATCCAGCGCATATCGAGCGACGAGATCGGCGAGGTCTCGCTGGCCGTCAACGCGATCCAGGAGACGACGCTGACGTCGTTCGGCGCCTACAACCGCATGCGCGCACGCGTTGCCGCGATGCTGCAGGAGATCGCCCACACCTCCGCGAGCGTCGCGGCCGCCTCGCAGCAGATGGCCACGACGTCGGAGGAGACGGGCCGCGCGATCGGCGAGATCGCGACGACGGTGGGGGAGGTCGCACAGGGCGCCGAGCGGCAGGTGCGCTCGGTCGCCGAGGCGCGCGAGCTGACCGCCGAGGTTGCCGCTGCCACGCAGCAGAGCGCCGGCGATGCGCAGGAGACGGCAAGCGCGGCCGAGCAGGCGCGCGCCGTCGCCGACGAGGGCGCCGCGACCGTGACGCGCGCGACCGAGGCGATGCATGCCGCCCGCGCCGTCTCGAGCGAGGCGACCGGCGCGATGCGCGCGCTCGGGAGCAAGTCGGAGCAGATCGGCGGCATCGTCGGGACGATCACCGGGATCGCGGAGCAGACGAACCTGCTCGCGCTCAACGCGGCGATCGAGGCCGCACGCGCCGGCGAGCACGGGCGCGGCTTCGCAGTCGTGGCCGAGGAGGTGCGCAAGCTCGCGGAGGAGTCGCAGCATGCCGCCGGCTCGATCGCAGGCCTCGTCGAGGAGATCCAGCGCGAGACCGGTCGTGTCGTCGAGGTCGTCGAGAGCGGCGCGCGACGGACGGAGGACGGCGCCGCGACCGTCGAGCAGGCGCGCGCCTCGTTCGAGCGCATCGGCGGGTCGGTCGGCGACATGCACGTGCGCGTCGAGCGGATCGCACTGGCGATCGAGCAGATCGCCGGGCGCGCCGCCCGCATGCAGGAGTCGATGACGCAGGTCGCGGTGGTCGCCGAGCAGTCTTCCGCCTCCAGCGAGCAGGTCTCGGCCTCCACGCAGCAGACGTCCGCCGCCACCCAGCAGGTCGCGGCCTCCGCGCAGGAGCTCGCGAAGACCGCCGAGGAGCTCGACCAGCTCGTCGGCCAGTTCACGCTCGCCTGATCTGACGGTGCGGGCGGGCGGGCCGAGGCCCGCCCTTGGTACCCGCCCGGTCATGGATCACCGCTGAACTACTACGTCCCAGGACTGTGTCGATGCCTGGGCGGCGTGACACTCCCGACCGCCGGGACGGGCCGCCGGCCCGAGGGCCGGCGCGTTGCCCGGCTGGGTCCCGAGGGACCCCGGTCGAGTGGGCGATCCGCCGGAGGGCGGAGGCTAGCCGATCGGCGCCGCGCGGGCCGGCGGTGTGTCAGAGCGCGTCGGGCGGCTGTGGTCGCCGGGCGTCGGTGCGCGTGTTCATCGCGAGCCCGACGCCGAGCACGAGCCCGACCGCGCCGACGATCATCAGGATCACGCCGACGACCTGCAGGTCAACGCCGGCGACATGGGCCGTCACGGCGAACTTGAGGATCGCCCCGACGGCGATCAGAAAGAGGCTCGAGCCGATGGTCATAGGCGCATCCTGCCCGCGGACGCGGATGGATCAACGTGCGAGGCGTATTGCATGGCGCTCTTGCGGCTGGAGCTAGCATCCTGGGTGGTCGGCGCCGACGATCCTTCCCTCAAGGCGCCGCCGTTCACTGCCGATGACGAGAGAGCCGATGTCACCGCCGGAGGACACGCCGCAGCAACTCGACGAGCTTGCGCGCAAGCGAGCAGAGCGTGCCTCCGCGGGCGAGCCGGAGCAGTTGCGCGAGCGCGTCCGCGACGAGGCACGTCGCAGCGCTCGTCGCGCGGCGGCTGCCCAGCGTGCGCGCCGTCGTGCCGGCGGACCGCCTCCGGGTCCTGACCTGCCAACTGGCGGCGGCGCCAGCGGCGCCGCCTGAGCTCGCCTCACGTTTGCGTTGCGTGTCGGAGGGGACGCGCGAGTCCGCGATTGCAATGCTCGATAATCGATCTTATGTAACCCAAAGGGGAGCGGACCCGGGAGAAACCGGGATCGAGACGGATCGCGGCTACCCTGAAGTCATGAGCGATCCGAGCTGCCCCTCAGGCGTTTGCGGCGCCGACGTGCCGGCGCTCGTCGGCAGCGTGCTGACTGGCACCGGCCTGACGCTGGCGCAGGCAGCGGCGGCGCTCGAGCGCGGCGAGGCACCGCCGCTGACCGACGTGCAACGGCGGCTCGTCGAGGACTGGGCGCAGCAGCGGATCGCGTTGCGCTGAGCGGGTCCGCTCGACCTTCTAAGCTGCCGCGCATGACCAGGGGCGCGCGCGGCGGCATCGACCTCGGCGGGACGAAGATCCAGACCGTCGTCGTCGACGCGGACAGCAACGTGCGCGGCGAGGCGCGCCATCCGACGCCGACGAGCGGCGGACCGCAGGACGTCGCCGACGTGATGGCGAGCGCGCTGCGCGAGGCGGCGGACGCGGCCGGCGTCGAGCCCTCGGCGCTGATCGGCGTCGGCATCGGCTCGCCGGGCGCGATCGACGCGAGCGCCGGAACGGTCAGCGGCGCGCGCAACCTCCCCGGTTGGGAGGGCACGTTCTCACTCGCCGCAGCGCTGGGCGAGCAGCTCGGCACGCCTGTGCTGCTGGGCAACGACGTGCAGGTGGCGACCGATGCCGAGGTCGCGCTCGGCGCCGGCCGCGGCTACCGCTCACTGCTCGGCGTCTTCTGGGGCACCGGCGTCGGAGGCGGCATCGTGCTCGACGGCAACCCGTGGCTCGGGCGCGGCGCGGCCGGCGAGATCGGCCACATCGTCATCCGCCGCGGCGGCCGCCGCTGCCCCTGCGGCCGCCACGGCTGCCTCGAGGCCTATGCCGGCCGCGCGGCGATGGAGGCGCGCGCCCGCGAGAAGCACGCCGAGGGGCACAAGACCGATCTCTTCAAGCTGATGGAGCACCACGGCCGCACACGCCTGACGAGCGGCATCTGGGCGCGTGCGCTGGAGCACGGCGACAAGCTTGCGACCGAGCTGATCGACGAAGCGGTCGAGGCGCTCGGCGCCGGAATCGCGTCGGCGGTCAACCTGCTCGACTGCGAGGCGGTCGTGATCGGCGGCGGCCTCGGCGTGCGCTTCGGCGAGCCGATGGCGGAGCGCATCGCCGCCGCGATGCAGCCGCACCTGTTCGTCGACGAGCACCCGCCGGACGTGCGGCTCGCGGCGCTCGGAGACCTCGGCGGCGCGGTCGGTGCCGCGCTGCTCGCCCGCGGCGCGCGCTGACGCCCGCGGCTCGACGGACGGCGACCTGTGTCGGTCAGCGCGCGGCCGGTGTGCGCGCCTGCTCGATCGCTGCCTCGAACTCGTGCTCCCACAGCTCGACGTGATCCTCGATCGTCTCGCTCCCGGCCCAGCGCAGCCCGCGATGCGAGAGGACGCGGCGCGCGTCGACGTCGTTCATCAACTGCTCGATCGCCGCGAACCACTCGCCGTTCTCGACGAGTCGGCCCCCCTGCTGCTCCCCCAGGCCCGCGTAGGGGCCTATCGGTGACGCGAGCCACGGAACGCCGACGGCGGCGTACTCCTTCAGCTTCACGTCTGAGCGCGCCCCGTTGACGGCCGTGTGGGCGAGCGGTGCGAGGCCGATGTCGAAGTGCACGATGCTCTGCGGCAGCGCGCCGTAGGGAATGCCCGGGTTGTGCTCGTAGCGACGGCTTCTGATCTCGAGGTCGAGTCCGATCGCCACGATCGACACGTGCGCGTGACGCGCCAGCAGGTGCTCCAGCATCGCTCTCATCTCGAGCGCGGCGAAGCTCTCGGCGTGATGCGGCATCGCGTGCCAGCCGATGCGGATGCCCGAGTGCGGCATCACGCGCTCGGGGCGGGCGAACGTCGGCGGCAGCAGGTTCGGCAGGATTCGCACCTCGCGGCCGCTCGCTTCCGCGTGCAGCTCGGCGAGCGCCGGGCTCGGTGTCGTGACGAGGTTCGCCGCGTTCGTGATGCCTCTCATCGTCGCGTAGAAGCGCTGCGCCGCCAAGCCGTCCTGCCCGCTGACTCTCGTCGGTTCGCGCACGATCGCGACGCGCGCGTCGTCGTTGTCCCAGACGACCGCGACCCCACGCTGCTGCAGCCGTCTGATGAGCCGCGGCATCAGCGGGTGGCATATGCGCATGACGTGGACCAGGTCGAAGTCGAGCAGCGTCGTGGGCTCGGGAAAGTCGTCGCTCTCCTCCACGTGCACGCTGTGGCCCCGATGGGCGAGCGCCTGCATCGGGACGATCGAGCGATAGATGGAGGGCACCGTCCTCTCCGGCACCAACGAGGCGATCCGCATGCGTTCGAGCATCTCAGCACCGCAGCGGCAGTGCAAGGAGCAGGCGTCGCGCCGGTCTGGACGTGGTCGCGGCCCACATCGCGCAGGTAGAGTCGCTCCATGCGAGTCCTCGTCGTCGGCGTCGGGGGTGTCGGAGCCGCGGTTCCCGCGATCGCTCAGCGACGCAGCTTCTTCTCGCACATGACGCTCGCGGACGTCGTGCTCGAGCGCGCGCAGCGGGCGATCGACCGCCTTGGCGAGCCGGACCGCTTCAGCGCCGCCCAGGTCGATGCCTCAGACGCGGAGGCGCTCGTCGGGCTGATCCGCAGCTCGCGCGCGGACGCTGTCCTGAACGCGTGTGACCCGCGCTTCAACGAGCCGATCTTCGCCGCCTGCCACGCGGCCCGCACGACGTACCTCGACATGGCGATGACGCTCTCGCGACCCCACCCCACCGACCCCTACCGCGAGCCCGGCAGGATGCTGGGCGACGCGCAGCTGGCGGAGGCTGAGGCGTGGGAGCGGGCCGGGCAGCTCGCGCTCGTCGGGATCGGCGTGGAGCCGGGCCTGTCCGACGTGTTCGCGCGCTACGCCGCCGACCATCTCTTCTCGAGCATCGACGAGGTCGGGGTGCGCGACGGCTCGGACCTGCGCGTCGAGGGCTACGACTTCGCCCCCACCTTCTCGATCTGGACGACGATCGAGGAGTGCCTCAATCCGCCGCTCGTGTGGGAGCGCTCGCGCGGCTGGTACACCACGGAGCCGTTCTCCGAGCCGGAGCTGTTCGCCTTTCCGGAGGGCATCGGCGAGCTCGAGTGCGTGAACGTCGAGCACGAGGAGGTCGTGCTGATCCCACGCTGGGTCGACTGCGAGCGCGTGACGTTCAAGTACGGGCTCGGGCAGGAGTTCATCGAGGTGCTGAAGACGCTCCACAAGCTGGGGCTCGACCGTACCGAGCCGGTGCGCGTACGCGGCGTCGAGGTCGCGCCGCGCGACGTGGTCGCCGCGGTGCTGCCCGACCCGGCGACGCTCGGCGACCGCATGACGGGCCGCACGTGCGCCGGCACGTATGTCACCGGCACCGGGGTCGACGGGGCCCCGCGGCGCACCTACCTCTACCACGTCGCAGACAACGCGACGACGATGCGCGAGTATGGCGCGCAGGCGGTCGTGTGGCAGACGGCGCTCAACCCGGTCATCGCGCTCGAGCTGCTGGCGAGCGGGCGCTGGAGCGGCGTCGGCGTGCTCGGTCCTGAGGCGTTCGACGCCGTGCCGTTCCTCGAGCTGCTCGCCGACTACGGCGCGCCCTACGGGCTTGACGAGCGGGCCTGAGCCGAGGCGGGTCGGAGGGGCGCCGGCGGCCCCTCCTCCCCGCTCCGCGTCAGGTTTCCTGGTTTAGTAGCTGGTAGATGATCGGCGGTTCGTTGACGAACATGCCTTCGACAGGCAGCATCACTGGGCAGCCGACGCCCGCGAACAGCGGCAGCGGGCTGGCGTATCTTAGGAGTCTGCCGTCGGTGGTCAACGTCCCTAGCAGCGCGCCCCGGTATAGGCACGGTCCGCCGAGTCCCGGGACCGAGACCTGGAAGTCTAGGATCCCGAACTTCAGTTCGCCCGTCAGTAGGTCGGACGATAGGAACGACAGGTCGTAGCTTTCCGGAAGCGGGCCGGGAGCCGGCATCCCGCCTAGGAATCTCGGCAGGTTTAGGATCGTCGCCGGGCATTCGGGCATCGTGAAACGGGACGTGATCTTCCCGAGCTTCGTTAGGCCTGAGCTGACCGGAATTAGCGACTGTATATTGAGCGTCTTCGTCATCGTCACGTTGCAGACGATCATCCCTACGCCCGTGGCGAATCTCAGGACGCCTCTCTGCGTCACTAGCGGTGGAGCGATAATTCGTATGCCTCTCGTCGTCGCCTCTGCTGAGGCGCTCGCGAGCAGGACGAGCAGCGTCGCGACCAGCGCGACGCGCGCACGAGGTGTTCGCATCTGTCGGTTCCCCCTTTCGGCGCCGGTCCCAGCGGCGCCGTCTCGATTTGGCCTACGCGACGCAGAGCCGCCGGCCGCCCCCGCCCCGCAGACGGATTCTACCGCAGTTATGAATCGGGATTCGCGCCTGGCGCAACCGCGCTAGAGCGCGATCACGCTGCGGATCCCGTCCTGCGCCTCCATCAACTCGAAGCCGCGATTGACGTCGTCGAGCGACAGGCGGTGCGAGAGGAACGGGGAGAC
This sequence comes from Conexibacter sp., assembly GCA_035318525.1. Lineage (GTDB taxonomy): Bacteria > Actinomycetota > Thermoleophilia > Solirubrobacterales > Solirubrobacteraceae > Conexibacter. The sequence goes on along the minus strand of DATHEP010000409.1, from coordinate 2,634 downwards.
GTCGAGCTCGCCAGCCATCCAGCGGTCGATCAGTGCCGGCACGTCCTCGCGTCCCTTGAGGCCGCCGAACGAGGAACCGGCGATGCGGCGCCCTTGGATCAGCCAGCGTGGGATCACGTCGAGCGTCTCCCCCTTGCCGGCGACGCCGGCGACCGTGCACAGGCCCCACCCCATGCGGGCCGCCTCGACGGCCTGTCTCATCACACGCACGTTGCCGGTCGCCTCGAACGTGTAGTCCGCGCCGAAGCCGCCGGTCAGCTCGACGATCTGCTCGACGGCGTCCTCTCCGCCGACCATCAGGTCGGTCGCTCCCTGTCCGCGCGCCAGCGCGAGGCGGTCCTCGGAGAGGTCGACGCAGACGATCCGCTCGGCGCCGGCGAGCCGGCAGCCGGCGACCGCGCCGAGCCCGACCATGCCGGCGCCGAACACGACGCAGGTCGAGCCGGCCTCGACCTGGGCGGTCTTGAGCGCCGCGCCGAGGCCGGTCGAGAGCCCGCAGGCGAACAGCGCCGCGCCGTCGAGCGGCGCCTCCGGGTCGATCTTCGCGAGCGCGATCTGCGGCATCACGGTGTACTCGGCGAAGGTCGAGGTGCCCATGAAGTGGCGCAGCGGCTCGCCGCCGCGCGACAGGCGCGTCGTCCCGTCCGGCAGGTAGCCCTTGTTCTGCTGCTCGCGGATCGCGAGGCAGAGGTTCGTGCGCGGGCTGCGGCAGTGGACGCACTCGCCGCACTGCGGGGAGAACAGCGTCACGACGTGGTCGCCGGGCACCACGAGCGTCACCTCGGCGCCGACACGCTCGACGACGCCCGCGCCCTCGTGGCCCAGCACGCACGGCGCGTAGCCCGACGGGTCCGCCCCGCTGGCGGTGTAGAGGTCCGTGTGGCAGACGCCGCAGGCGACGAGGCGCACGAGCACCTCGCCCGGGCCGGGCTCGGCGAGCTCGACCTCCTCCACGACGAGCGGCGCTCCGAACTGCTCCAGGACGGCGGCGCGGATCCGCATGCCGGGACAGTACCGTGCACGCCCAGCGCATCGCAGCGCTCAAGGATGTGTTGAAGCGACCGATGCTGTTCACCGTGACCCGACCCCGTCTCCCGCGGACGCTGGCCTTTGCGCTGCTCGCCTCCGCGCTCGTGCTCGCGCTGCCCGGCGCGACGCTGGCCAAGCCGATCGCGAGAGCCCGCTGGCTCGACGACGTGATCGTCACCGAGTACTACCCGGTCCCCGAGGCGTGGTTCGTCGGCAAGCGGGTGTCCGTGCCCGGGCTGCCGACGAAGCACCGCATCGACTGGCTCTACTCGGCGACGGGCGTGTCGATGGAAGGCGACGGGATCGGCCTCGACGGTCGCCAGTACCACATCGCCGGCCTCGGCGAGGGTGGCTGGGTCGACGAGCGCGGCAAGCCGAGCACCGCCGGCGCCCGTGGCTGGCGCGGCAATCCGCCTGTGTGGCGCGCCGGCGCCTATTGGCTGTCGAGATCGAGACGCCTCACGTTCCCGCTCGACGGCGGCGGCTGGTCGAGCGGCACCGGCCGCAGATACGTGCCGTTGCCGGGCGTGAGCTTCGCCCCCGGCCCGTCGCGTCCGCTGCGCTTCTACCGCAGCCTCGCCGTCGACCCCGACCTGATCCCGCTGGGCTCGCGCATCTACATCGCCGCCTACCGTCGCACCGCCGGCGGCGGCTGGTTCCGCGCCGACGACGTCGGCGGCGCGATCATCGGCCGTCATGTCGACGTCTACCGCACGCCGCCGGAGCGCTCCGACATCGGCGGCAACTACCTCGACGACCAGCGCGTCTACGTGATCCCGCCCGGTCGCTCGCCGGGCCGCGACGCACCGTCCGCCGCCGGCTCCCGCCAGTCCTCCCCCACCTCGCCCTCGGGCGGGGCGGGCGCGCCGTAGGGCGCCGCCGCGCTCTAGACTGTCCGCCGTATGGCGAAGCAGCAGAAGCCGCGGCAGATGCGCATGGTCCAGGCGGGCAGCCTGGCCGCGATGGAGCAGCTCGAGACGCGGTCCGACGACCAGCTCGAGGCCGAGACGAGATACAAGGCGGCTGCTCTCGCGATCCTCGGCGCACGCGCCGCGGAGCGCTATGACGGCAGAGCGACGCGTACGTACTACCAGCGCGCCCTCGCCGCCGCCCGGCCGCAGGAGCGGATGCAGCTGCGGCGCATGGCCGACGCCTCGATCGCGTTGGCCGAGCGCCGCGCCGGCGACTTGAAGGACGCCGTCACGCGCCTCGGGCAGACGCCGCCGAGCGACCGTCAGCTGCTGATGCTGCGCTTCATGGGGCTGGTCGCGCCGCCGCCGGGCGCGAGCCTGCTGCTGCGGCTGCGCGGCATCGCCCTGATCCTCGGGCTCGTCGTCGCGATCCTCGCGATCGGCTTCGGCGTCGCGAAGCTCGTCGCGCTGCCGTTCGGCGGCGTCGGCACGATCGGCGGCCTGCTGCTCGGGCTCCTGATCGTGATCGCCGTGCTCGGCGTGCTCGCGCTGCTTGGGCGGCGCCGGCAGGCGCGCGCCAGAGCGAGAGCCGCGGCCGCGCGCGGCTGAGGATCGGGCCGGCCCGCATGTGCGGCCGCTACACGCTCGCGTCGACGACGCCCGGGGAGCTGCGCCAGCGCTTCCCGCTCGGCGA
>DATHEP010000408.1:0-3448 GCA_035318525.1 Conexibacter sp. | reverse complement strand
AGGACACGGTCATCCACCTCTCGCAGCAGGCGATGGAGCTTGCGATGAAGGTCGGCGGGCCGCTGCTGATCGTCGGTCTCGTGATCGGCCTCGTCGTGTCCGTCTTCCAGGCGATCACGCAGATCCAGGAGCAGTCGCTGTCGTTCATCCCGAAGATCATCGGGACGGCCGTCGTGATCGTGGTCGCCGGCCCGTGGATGTTGAACCAGCTCCTTGGTTACACGGAGGAGCTGTACCGCTCGATCCCGGCGCTCGTGGGTGGCGGATGAACACGCTGCTCGCCCAGCTCGGCGGCGCGCAGAGCGCCGGCTTCATGCTCGTGCTGGCGCGCGTCACGCCGCTGTTCGTGGTCGCGCCGCTGTTCAGCTCCAGACAGGTGCCGCCGCGCGTGCGCACCGTCGTCGCCGTGGCGCTCGCGATCGGCTTGACCCCGCTCGCGATGAGCGGCCAGCACGTCCCGGACGACCTGCTCGCGCTGTTCGGCCTCGTGCTGAAGGAGCTGCTCGTCGGGCTCGCGTTCGCGCTCTCGATCGCACTGCTGTTCGCGGCGGTCTCGAGCGCCGGCGCGTTGCTCGACATGCTCGTCGGCTTCTCCTTCGGCGCGATCGTCGACCCGCTGACCGGCAACCAGTCGGCGGTCCTCACGCAGCTCTACGGGCTCGTCGCGCTCGCGGTCTTCGTCGCGATCGACGGCGACGCGTGGCTGATCGGCGGCCTCGCGCGCACCTTCGAGCTGATGCCGTTGACGGCCGCGCCGGACATCGCCGCGCTGGCGAGCGGCGTCGTGGAGGCCTTCACGACGATCTTCGCCGCCGCGCTCGAAGTGGCGGCGCCGGTGCTGCTGGCGGTCGTCATCACCGACGTCGCCTTCGGCGTCGTGACGCGCGTCGTACCGCAGATGAACGTGTTCGCGGTCGGCTTCCCGGTGAAGGTCGTCGTCGGCCTGCTGGTCGTCGGCGCATCGCTGCCGTTCGTCTCCGGCTGGATCTCCGACCAGCTTCAGCTCAGCGTCGCGCAGGCGCTCTCGATCGTGAAGGCGGCCTGACGTGTCGAGCGGCGCCGACAAGACCGAGAGAGCAACACCGAAGCGCCGCGAGGATGCGCGCAGAAGAGGCCAGGTCGCCAAGAGCCAGGACCTCAACGGCGCGCTCGTGCTGCTCGCCGGCCTGCTCGCGCTGTCCCTGCTCGGCCCGCACGTCGTCGGCATCATGGAGTCGACGCTGCGCGACGGGCTCGCGTCGATCTCCCGCCCGCAGGAGCTGATGAGCGCCGCCGGCCTCGGCGAGCTGTTCTCCGCCACCGCCCGCGCGGTCCTGCTCGGCCTCGCGCCGATTGCGGCCGTCTGTGTCGTCGCCGGCGTTGTCGCGAACGTCGGTCAGTCCGGCATCAAGCCGGCGACGCAGGCGCTCACGCCCGACCCGAGACGGCTCAACCCGATCAACGGCGCGAGAAACATCTTCGGCACGAGAATGTTCTTCGAGGGCGCCAAGTCGCTCGCCAAGGTCGGCGTCGTCGGCGCGATCGTCGCGCTCGCGCTGATCCCGCGGCTGACGGAGCTGAGCGCCACCGTCGGCGCCTCTCCGGCCGCGCTCTCCGCGCAGCTGATCTCGATGGTCTTCGCGCTCGCCCAGCGCGCCGCGCTCGCCTACCTCGTGATCGCCGCAATCGACTACGGCTACCAGCGCTGGCGCCACGAGAAGTCGCTGCGGATGAGCATGGAGGAGCTGAGAGAGGAGCTGAAGTCGCACTCGCTGCCGGCCGAGGTCAAGGGCGCCCAGCGCCGCCGCCAGCTCCAGCAGGCCCGTGCGCGCATGATGGCCGCCGTCCCGCACGCCGACGTCGTCGTCGTCAACCCGACCCACTTCGCGGTCGCGCTCAAGTACGACGGCTCCAAGCCGGCGCCCGAGTGCGTCGCGAAGGGCCAGGACTTGATCGCGCTGCAGATCCGCAGACTCGCCGAGCAGGCCGGCGTCCCGGTGATCGAGGACAGACCGCTCGCGCGCTCGCTGCACGCGTCGATCGAGGTCGGCCAGCTCGTGCCCGAGGAGCTGTTCCAGGCGGTCGCGCAGGTGCTCGCCTACGTCTACCGCGTCGCCCGGAGGAGGAGCGCATGAGCGCGATCGCCGCAAGAGGCCCGGGCGGGGCCGGTTCGGCCCCCATGCTGAGAAAGGTCCTCAGACACACCGACCTGCTGGCCGCTGTCGGCGTCGTCCTGATCGTGACGATGCTGGTGATCCCGCTGCCGGCGGCGCTGCTCGACCTCTTCATCACGCTCAACATCTCGATCGGGCTCGCGATCGTGGTCGCGACGCTCTACCTCAGACGCGCGCTCGACTTCGCCTCCTTCCCGTCGCTGCTGCTGCTGACGACGATGTTCCGGCTCGCGATCAACGTCTCGGTCACGCGCCTGATCCTCACGACCGGCGACGCCGGCCACGTCGTGGAGGCGTTCGGCAGATTCGTCGTCGGCGGCAACGTCGTCGTCGGCCTCGTGATCTTCCTGATCCTGATCGTGATCCAGTTCGTCGTTGTCACGAATGGCGCCGGCCGCGTCGCCGAGGTCGGCGCGCGCTTCACGCTCGACGCGATGCCCGGCAAGCAGATGGCGATCGACGCCGACCTCAACGCCGGCCTGATCACCGACGAGGAGGCCCGCCAGCGGCGCGCCGAGATCTCGCAGGAGGCCGACTTCTACGGCGCGATGGACGGCGCCTCGAAGTTCGTCAAGGGCGACGCGATGGCGGCCGTGCTGATCGTCCTCATCAACCTGATCGGCGGCATCGTAGTCGGGATCATGCAGATGGGGATGCCGTTCTCCGAGGCGATCCAGCACTTCAGCCTGCTGACGATCGGCGACGGCCTGGCGGCGCAGATCCCCGCCCTGCTGATCTCGGTCGCGACCGGCATCATCGTCACGCGCGCCGCCTCCGACACGGACCTCGGCTCCGACATCGCCAACCAGATCACCGGCCAGCGCAAGGCACCGATGGTCGCCGGCGCCGTGATCTGCGCGTTCGCGCTCGTGCCGGGGCTGCCGAAGCTGCCGTTCATCATCATCGGCGGCGCCTTCCTGGCGATCGGCTGGGCGATGCGCGAAGGCGGTCCGCTGGAGCCCGAGGACCCGGCCGCCGTCGCGGCGGCCGCGCAGCTCGCCGACGCCGAGGGCACGGCCGTGCCCGCACCGCGCGACGCCGCACTGGAGGCGCTGCCGCTCGACCCGCTCGAGCTGGCGATCGGCTTCGGGCTCGTGCCGCTCGTGGACCAGAAGGCGGGCGGCTCGCTGCTCTCCCGGGTGTCCGCTATCCGGCGCCAGATCGCGTCCGAGCTCGGCATGGTGATCCCGCCGGTGCGGATCCACGACGAGGTCGGGCTCGACTCGCACGAGTACGTGGTGAAGGTGCGCGGGGCAGAGGTTGCGCGCGGGCGCACGATGGCGGGCCACCAGCTT
>DATHEP010000407.1:0-3608 GCA_035318525.1 Conexibacter sp. | reverse complement strand
GATCTCGATTACCGGGATCGCCTCCGATCGCAGCCTCGTCGACCGGCTCGACCTGCTCTCCTCCAGCTACGAGGGGCCGACCGGGATCGTCGGCGTGCTGCAGGCGGCCTGCGGCAGAGCGGGCCTCCCTGCCGCGAGCCTGTGGGCCGCGGTGCCGCACTACATCGCCTCGGCCCCGAACCCGAAGGCGGCGCTCGCGCTCGTGCGCAAGCTGGAGGGGCTCGTCGGCGTGTCCGTCGACGCGAGCGAGCTGGAGAGCGCCACCGTCGACTACGAGCGCCAGGTCAACCTCGCCGTTCAGAGCGACCCCGACGTGCAGGCGTTCGTCGAGCGCCTGGAGCGCGCCGCCGACGACGAGGAGGACCCGCTCGATCCGCGCGACCTGCCCTCCGGGGACCGGCTGGCGAGTGACTTCATGCGGTTCCTCAAGCAGCGCTCCTCCAGCGACGACTGACGCACGCCTCGGCGCCGGGGCACCGCGGGCGGAGCCCGTGGTCGGCGTCCTCGGTCGCTCGCCTGCGGGAGCAGGCCACGCTCCCTGGGTCCTTGCCAGCGACGCCGATCCGTGCGTCAGGCGCCGCTAGAAACAGCACGCGCTCCCACGATCGCCGTCCCCACGCGGAAGCGGCGCACGACCGTCCCGCGCTCGACGAGCCCGTTGCCGCGGTAGCGGAAGCGGAGGCGATAGGCGCCCGCGACGTCGGCGCTGAAGCGCGCGCCGAAGGCGCCCTCGGCGTCGACGCGGGCGCGGCCGAGCCGGCGGAACGGCTCGCCGGCTCGCGCGAGCGCGACGCGCACGACGCCGGTCGTCTCGGCCGGAGCGCGCGCCAGCACGCGGAAGACCGGACCGGACGTGTCCACGTAGCGCAGCGAGAGCAGGTCGAACGGCGTCACGACGCGGATCCGCAGCGGGTCGCTCCACGGCGTCGCGACGCCGTCGGAGGCGTCGCGCGCGACGACCGTGTAGACGCCGGGCGCGGGGAACAGCAGCGTCGCGCTGCCGTCGCGGTAGGGGGCGCGCAGCGAGCTGCCGCGAATCGAGCCGTCTCTGCGCAGCCGCGCGCTCGCCGCGAAGCGCACCTCGCGCGTCTGCGAGCCGGGGTCCGCGCTGACGGGCAGCGCGAGCCGCTTGCGCCGCGTGCTGCCGCGGTCGCGCAGGACGAAGCGGGAGAGCGGGCCGAGCACGACTCTTCCGGCGATCGTGAGCTGGAAGGCCGCCGCCGGTCCGGCCGGCGTCGCGCAGGCGATGTCGCCGGCCGCGAAGACCGTGACGGCGACCGTGTAACGGCCGTTGCCGCGGTAGGGCAGCCGCGCCGTGCTGGGGATCGCCGGGTCCTGGCACGTCACCGGATCAGCGGCCGCTCTGCCGGCCGGGTCCGCGAACGCGACCGAGTAGCGTCCACCCCCGGCATCGCCCGCGACCACGACCTCGGGCCGCAGCGTGCGGATCGTCGGCGGCGCGCCCGGGGCGATCCCGAGCGGCGCACCGTCGTCGCCCGTGACCGTGACGCCCACCGCACGCGCGGGCTCCGGCAGCAGGATCGCCGCGAGCAAGAGCAGCAGGACGACGAGCGCGCCGACGGCGAGCAGCGGGTGGTGGAGACGAGGTGGCTGGCGACGCATGGCTTCCCTCCGTGGCGGTGGCTCACGCGGGAGCCTGCCCGCGAGAGACCACGGGAATGCGCCCAAAGCCGCTACGCGAACAGCTCTTCGACGAAGAAGCGTGCAGCCGCGTCGAGGCGGTCGCCGTAGACCTCCTCGGCGACGAGCAGCACGGCCTCTGCGTCGGCGAGTCCCAGTTCGCCCGCCAGTAGACGCACGTCCTCGTCGTCCTCGCCGATACGGTGCGCGAGCACCTTCATCGCGAGCAGGATGCGCGGCGAGGCCACGAGCACGCGCAGGCCGGGCACCTCGAGTGCGGTTGCGGCCTCCTCGTCGGGTCCGGCGACGAAGCCCTTGACGCCGTCGTTCAGCCAGCCGGGTGGCAGGGCAAGCTCGGCCCCGACCTCATCGGCCGCCGCATAGATCTCCTGTTTCGGCTCAAAGACGGCGTCGACGTCACGTGTGGCGCGACGGGCGTCGAACGCGATCGCGATTGCCGCTCCACCGACGACGTAGAGCTCCCCCTCGATGCCTCGGTCGCTCAGGCGCGCGCCGAGGGCGGTGAGCGCGGCGACGATCTCATCCCGTCGCATCGGCTCACACCCGCGTCAGTGCGCCGCGCGCGATGAAGATCCCGCGGCGCCGGAACGCCGCTGGCGACTCGCGCAACGCCGTTGGGCGGAAGCCGCGCGCAACGCCCGGGAACCACATGTGGTCGAGCGTGCGTCGCTCCTCGAGCGCCCATCTCGGGGCCGCGAGTCCATGCGTACGCGCGAGGTGCTCGGCGAGCGCGCCGAGGTACGCGTCGACGTGCGGGTCGACCGAAGCGGGCTCGTCGTTGAGTGCCTGCCCGCGCAGCTCGTCGCGGCCGCGCAGCACGAACTCATCGAGCAGCTCGCGGACCGCGAAGCGCAGATCCTCGCCGTCGAGCACGCGCGCGGCGACGCCGGCGACGGTCTGCGTGAAGCGCTCGTCAGGCGGAGGGTGCTCGGCCAGCCAGTCGCGCAGCGTCTCCATGGAGCGCATGATCGCGCACGCTCAGGTCGACGTCAGCGCTCAGCCGCCGGGCACACCAACCTGTAGTCGCACATCGAGCAGGCCGTGTACGAGGGCGTCGGCTCGAAGCCCTGCGAGAGGATGCCGTCGGCGACTTCGGTCGCGACCTCCTCGATCCAGTCGCGGCCGGCCGCCGCCGGCACCGGCACCTTCGCGTCGTCGAGCACGTAGTAGTAGGCGCCGCGCGCCTCGTCGAGCTGCCACGCCTCGCAGGCCGCGACCGCGTACAGCGAGAGCTGGACATCCTGCTCGAGCTCGCTCGGCGTTCTCGGGCGACCGGTCTTGTAGTCGATCAGCTCCCAGCCGCCCTCCGGCAGCTTGTCGACGCGATCGACGCGACCGCGCAGCACGTGGCGGCCGAGCTGGAAGGAGAACCCTCTCTCGAAGAAGGTCGGCTCCGCCTCCTCCGCCTGGAAGCGCTCGTGATAGCGCGTGAGCGCGTCCGTCGCCTTGCCGCGGAGCTGGATCTCCTGCTCGGAGCCGCCGAAGCCGCCGCGCCGCCAGCCCGCGTCGAGCAGCCCCAGCATCTCGTCGAGCGAGCGGCCGTCGCGCGCCTCGGCGTCGGCGTGGAAGCGCTCCAGCACCTGGTGCACGAGGATCCCGAAGCGCTGATTCAGAGTCGGCTCCTGCGGGATCCGGAAGACGCGCGCGAACTTGTACTTGAGCGGGCACGTGCGGTAGGTGTCGATGTCCGACGCCGACAGCACGAGCCCGTCGCCGCGCCGTGGCAGGAACGCCTCCAGCGACGGCTCCTCGCGCGCGGCGATCGCGGCCGCGCGGCGGCGGCCGTCGCGATCCTCCCCGAGCAGGTGGTCGTCGAGCGCAGACGACAGGAAGATCTCCCGCTGCTCCGGCGTGACCGCCTGCGCGATCCGCATGTTGACCTCGTCGAGCGCGTCGTCGAGCGGCTGGTCGCCGGTGCGCTCGATCAGCGCCGCCAGCTTCACCAC
>DATHEP010000406.1:0-2030 GCA_035318525.1 Conexibacter sp. | reverse complement strand
GCTCGCCGCCCGGGACCCCGGCGATCCCGTACGTCGTCTCCACGTCGTCCTTTACGCCGCTGCCCAGTTGATCCAGATCGAGCCGGGGTCGTTCGGGTCGACCTTGATCGGCACCGAGGCACCCGGCACCGCCTTGACGAGGAAGTGCTGCTCGACGACCTGTGTGACGCTCGCCGGATAGGGCGGCAAGCCGTCGGGCAGGACGGTCATGTCGATCTGCATCGTCGGCTGGTAGTTCACCATCGCGCCGGTCTGCTGCACGCCCGTGATGGTGGCCGTCGCGTCGACGCCGCTCATCGCGATGTTCGCCGCCTGCGTCTGCTGGGCCATCATCTCCTGCGCGGCTCTCATCTGGTCCATGCCAGCCGCCATCTGCGCACCCGGGTCCCAGTCCTTCTGGATCTCGTTCGCCTGCTTCTGGAGCTGGCGCACGCTTCTGAACATGCCCATGCTCGCTCAGCGCCCCATGTAGAGCTTGTTGAACTGCTGGCCGACGGCGGGGTTCGTCTTCATGCGGCCGTTCCAGCCGTCCATCGCAGCCTGCCAGTTGTCGGCCGAGACGCCCTTCGAGGCGGCGACCTGCGCGGCCATCGACTGGTCGTAGCCATGGTTGGCGAGCTCTCTGCTGATCTCGGCGTACAGGTCGAGTGAGACGTCGGCGATCGGCTCGAAGTCCGGGCCGCCGGCCTGGAACTGCGCCTGCGCGTTGGCCTGCGCGGCAACCGCCGCCTGCTGTGCCGCGGCCTGCTGGGCCGCCGCCATCTCCTGCGCCTGGGCGCCCATCTGCTGCGCCTGGTTGATCATGTCCGGCGCCTGGTTGACGACGTTCTTCATGTCCTTCATCTGCTTGAAGAGGCCCACGTCGCTGCTCCTGTCTCCTGAAAGAGGTCGGGGTGGCGCGACGCTACCAAGCGCCAATCCGCACAACAAGTCTCGGGAAACAGGTGTTTGACGGCGGCGGCGGCGCCCGAGCGCCCTCAGACGAGCAGCGCGAGCGGTGCTTCGAGCCGCTCGCGCACGCGCGCGAGGAACTGCGCGGCGTCGGCGCCGTAGAGGATGCGGTGGTCGCAGGCGAGCGAGAGGTCCATCAGGCTGCGCGTCGTGAGCGCGCCTCTTGCGTCGAGGGTGGGCCGCTGGACGGCCGCGCCGACGGCGAGGATCGCCGCCTGGCCGGGGTTGATGACGGCCGTGAACGACGTGACGCCGAACATCCCCAAGTTGGAGACCGTGAACGTGCCGCCGCTCAGCTCGGGCGGGGTGATCGAGCCGTCGCGGACTCTGCCGGCGAGCGCACGCGTCGCCTGCGAGATCGCCGTGACGGGCTGGGCGTCGGCGTCGAAGATCGTCGGCACGACGAGCGTCCCCTCCCCCGCGACGGCGACGCCGACGTTGACGCGGCCGTACAGCTCGAACGCGCCGTCCTTGTACGCGCCGTTCGCGCGCGGGTGCTCGCGCAGCGCGAGGCCGCAGGCCTTCACGACGAAGTCGTTGACCGACGGCGCGGATTCGCGCGCCGCCTTCATCTGCTTGCGCAGCGCGAGCAGATCCGTGACGTCGGCCTCGGTCCGGACCTGGAAGTCGGGCACGGTCGCCTTCGACTCCGCCATCCGCCGCGCGATCACCTTCTGCGTCGAGGTCAGCTCGACCGTGGTCGTCTCCCCCTTCCCCCCGCCCCCGCCACCGGCTCCCCGGAAGGCTGGGACTTCCTGGTCACCGGTGGCGGGCGCGGGGGAAGCTTGAGCGGGCGCGGACGCGCCGTTGGCGGCGACCTCGACGTCAGCCTTCACGATCCGGCCGCCCGGGCCGGAGCCGGTGACGCTCGCGAGGTCGACGCCCTGCTCGCGCGCGAGGCGACGGGCGACCGGTGAGGCCTTGATGCGGGCGGTGTCTTCGTGCTCGGGTCCGGCGCTGCTGCCGGCGGGTCCTGTCGCCGGTGAAGACGATTCCGCGAGCGGGGTCGCGGAAATCGTCTCACCCGCGCCACCCGCCGGATCGGCGTCGGTGGTGGACGGCTTCTCGGCCTCAGGCGC
>DATHEP010000405.1:0-6578 GCA_035318525.1 Conexibacter sp. | reverse complement strand
AGGCGAGCGCCATCATCGACCTTGCGCAGGCCCATGCGCAGGTGGTCTTCGGATCGCGCACCGGCTACGAGACCCGACGCGTGAGAGACCTGCTCGTCGTCGAGGCGCACAAGCAGGTCGTCGTCCGCTTCCGGAAGTTCGCCGACAGCAGAGGCTTCCGCTTCAACCGGAACGACACCGACCAGACCAAGGACTGGGAGGCTCAGCGTCCACTGGACGGCTTCCCGGAGTTGACGAACCTCGACGCTGGCTACCGCCTCGATGAGTTCGAGCGCGACGTCAAGGAGGCCCACCTCGTCTGCACGAAGGACAACCGCCGCATGTGGAACCTCCCGCTGCCGGCGCGCGGCGAGGTCATCGAGCTGCCGCGCACGCTGGACCAGGACGCGGCTGCCGCGACGGCAACCAGAACCGCGCTTCGCTCGACGCTGAAGGAGGACGCGGCGGCCGACGACGCGCAGGAGTGACATGGCCGCCTTCAATCCGAGAATGCTCACGCTCGCGCGCGAGTCGCGCGGGTGGACCCAGGGAGCGCTCGCCGAGAGAAGCGGCGTCAGCCAGCCTTACATCAGCCGGATCGAGAAGGGGCTCAAGGAGCCCACCCCCGAGAAGCTCAACGCGCTCGCGGGTGCACTGCGCTACTCGCCGGAGGCGCTGACACTTGAGGAGCCGGTCCTGGGCGTCGACGCCCTGTTCCACCGCAGGCTGAAGACGATCCCCGTCACGGTGCTGCGTCAGGATCAGGCGCAGATCAACTTGCGCCGGATTCAGACCCGGCGGCTGCTTCAGGGGATCGAGTTCGACGCGCCCAACACCTTTCCGCGCCTTGACGTGGATGAGGTCGGGGGACCTGTGGAAGCGGCGCGTCTTGTGCGTCGGGCGTGGCGGATCCCATTCGGCCCGATCGGCAGCGTCGTTGCCTGTCTGGAGGACGCCGGCGGCGTCGTCGTGCCGATGAGATTTCAGACGCCGAGAGTGTCGGCCGCTGCTCTGTGGCCTCGCGAAGACCGACGGCCGATGTTCTTCATCAACGCTGACCACAACGGCGAGCGCCAGCGCTTCACGCTGAGTCACGAGCTGGGCCACATGGTGCTGCACGACGTGCCCGAGCCGGAATACGAGGACCAGGCGGACACGTTCGCTGCCGAGTTCCTGATGCCTGAGCGAGAGATTCGACCTCAACTTGAGGCTCACCGTTTGAATCTTGCGCGGCTTCTTCACATCAAGCTCCATTGGAGAGTTTCGATGTCAGCGGTGGTGAAGCGTGCGGAGACACTCGGCGTGGTTTCCGAGCGAAAGGCGCGGTCCTTGTGGCAGATGTTGAGCGCACGCGGCTTCCGGGACAGAGAGCCGTTCCCGATCGACCCTGAGCAACCGACGCTGCTGCGCGCCGCCATCAGCTTGCACCAGCAACAGCACCGCTACACGGCCGGCGAGCTTGCGGCCGTCGCGATGGTCAAGGAGGACGAGTTCAGCGCAGCGTTCCCCGTTGCGGGGGGTGGTCAGCGTCGGTTCCGCGTCGTCCGAGACTGATACTAGACACACGTACGTGTGTCTAGTATCATAGGCACATGGCCGCCCGATCACGCGATTCCGTCGAGCGCTCCGCGTCGAGCGAAAGCACCTTCACGTACCACCAGTTCCTGGAGATGTTCCCGGACAACGAGGCGTGCCTCGTCCACCTGAAGGAGCAGTTCTACGCGGACGGGACCGCCTGCCCGAAGTGCGAGAAGGCGAGCAAGTTCCACCGCATCAGAGGGCGCTCGGCGTACTCGTGCCAGTTCTGCGGGCACCACGTCTACCCGACGGCCGGCACGATCTTCCACAAGTCCACCGTCAGCTTGCAACTGTGGTTCTTCGCCATCTACCTGATGTCCTCGACGCGCTGCGGGATCTCGGCAAAACAGCTCGAACGCGAGATCGGCGTCACGTACAAGACCGCCCATCGGATGTTCAAGCAGATCCGGACCCTGCTCTCCGACGAAGGAGAGCCGCCTCTGTCCGGGGACGTCGAGGTTGACGAGAGCGCCTACGGCGGCAAGCCGCGCGCCTACGAGACGCGCACGAACATCAGCCACCTGCGCAGAAGCTACCGGCCGACGATGCTCGCGATGGTCGAGCGCAGAGGCCGCGTCCGCGTGCGCCTCATCAAGAGCCGCAGCGCCCCGGACATCCACCGGGCGGTCAAGACGCATGTCCTCGATGAGTCGATGCTGTTCGCGGACGAGTGGAACGCCTACGTCGGGCTCGCGGGCCGCTACCAGGGGCACCGCCGCATCAAGCACAAGGCGCAGATCTACGTCGACGGCGACTGCCACACGCAGACCGTCGAGGGCTTCTTCGGCCTGGTCAAGAACGGGATCCGCGGCGTCTACCGCTCCGTGTCGATCCAGTACCTCCAGAGATACCTGGACGAGTACACGTTCCGCTACAACCACCGGCACTCGCGCGTGCCGATGTTCTTCGCGATGCTCAACCGCGTCGAGAAGACCGCCGCGCCGGCTCCGGCGACGGTTTAGCTCTGTTCGAGCTGGCCCGTCTCAGGTCCCGCAGAAAGTCCGTCTTCGAGTAGCCGGGGTCCTGCTTGTCCGTCACGTCGCGCTCGGGCGGCGTCGGCGCGCGCTTCTCCGGGCGCTTCCGGACCGGGCTCATGACCACGAGGATACCCACGCAGGCGACGCCTACCGCGCGAGCTGCTCGCTCGCCAGCGCCGCGCGCGTGGCGAACACGAACCCTTCAAGGCGGTGGATCAGCCCGCCGCCGTGCAAGCGACTCAAGCTGTCCGTGACGGCGATCTCGTCGCCCGTCTCGCGAGCGATCTCCGCGACCGTCCACGGACGCTGACCGTCGTCGGCGAGCAGCATCCGCATGATCTCGCCGTCCACGACGGCGTCCTCGTACGTGGGCGTAGAAGTACCCTGGTTGGGCATCGGAAGGCCACATCCTTTCGGTGCAAGACCCCGGCGTCGGCTTCAACGGCGTCGGGGTCGATTCGTTCGACGCCCGAAACGCTACGGCCGACACCGCCCGAAACGGTACGTGGCACGGCTACATAGTTGCCACGATGCAAGTGGGCGAGGCGGTTCGTGTCAGGGCTCGAGCCGCTCTTCGACCGCCGTGAACAGCTCGCTGGAGCGCACGTCGAGCGCTCTCGCGAGCCTCAGCACGGTCGTGAGGCGGGGGTCCTTGTTCGCTCGCTCGATCTCTCCGACGTGCTTCGAGCTGAGGCCGGCGCGGTCGGCGAGCGCCTCTTGCGAGAGCTCGCGATCGCGACGCGCCTTGCGCACCGTGCGACCGAACGCATCCAGCTGTGGCGGCGTAGTACGCATGCGCACCGGAAACCTTCACCACCGATGACGTTCGGGCCACCGTCTCCGGATGGTAAATCTCCACCGGTAGACGGTTTTCTGGTTATAGTCACCCTTCCGGCGTCATGGCACCCCGGCTCCGCTGCGCGTTGATCCCCCTCATCGCGCCAGCAAGCAGGCAGGGGCGTCCGGTGCCGGCCCCTCCCCAGGGCCCTAGGTCTGAAGGCGGGAGTACGAGCGCCCCGGCGGCCCCCCCGCCCCGGGGCGTTCGTCATGCCCGTCACCTGTCACGTCGCGTCGCCATGTCCCCGGTGCGGCGGGGTCACGGTGAATGACGCTCGCCGTGGCGCCGCCACGGCCCGGGTCGACTTGCGCCCGTCGGCCTATCGCGATATATCTATACGTATCGCGACAGTTCGACAGGAGGCAGACGCATGTACAGGATGGCTGCGATTCACCCGGGCGGCCACGCCGCCTGCGGAAGCGGGCGCGCCGCGACGTGGCGCGCGATGACAGGCCGGCACGGCCAGGGACGCCACGGTCCCGGCGGCGGCCCCGGCGGGTTCCCGTTCGGGGCCGGGTCGGGTGGATTCCCGGGCGGGCCCTTCCGCCGCCGCAGCAAGGCGCGCCGCGGGGACGTCCGCACCGCGGTGCTGCTGCTGCTCGCCGAGGAGCCGCGCAACGGCTACCAGCTGATGCAGGAGCTGGAGCAGCGCAGCGACGGCGCGTGGCGGCCGAGCGCGGGCTCGATCTACCCCGCGATCCAACTGCTTGAGGACGAGGGGCTCGTGCGCTCCGAGGCCGACAGCGGCCGCACGCTGCTGCACCTCACCGACGCGGGCCGCAAGCTCGTCGAGGAGCGCGACCCGGAGCTGCCGGCGCCGTGGGAGCAATTGGGCGACGACGCCGGCGACGAGGTGCGGGCCGTCTGGAACACCTTCCGGGAGATCGCCTCGGCGCTTGCCCAGATCACCCAGACCGGCAGCGAGACGCAGCGCGCCGAGGCGCGCAGACTGCTCGCCGAGACGCGCCGCACGCTGTACCTGATGCTCGCGGATGGCGGCGAGGAGGACCGCGCCTAGGGAGCCTGAGGATCCGAGCAGTTCAGCGCCGCGTAATCCCTCCATGGGATGGTGATCGCGTGGCGCTGCTGATCCTCTTCGGCTTCCTCGCAGGCGCGGGCACCGCGCTTTCGCCGTGCGTGCTGCCGGTGCTGCCGATCGCGCTGTCAGCCGGCGCGACCGGCGGCCGCCGGCGGCCGCTCGGGATCGTCGTCGGCCTGACCGCGTCGTTCACGTTCGCGACCGTCGCGCTCGTCTACGTGCTCGACGCGCTCGGCCTGCCCGACACGCTGCTGCGCACGCTCGCGATCGCGGTGCTGATCGCGTTCGGGATCACGCTGCTCGTGCCGTCGCTCGCGGCGCGCGTGGAGGGCGCGCTGAGCCGGCTCGCCGCGCGCGCGGGCGGCAACGCCGCCGCGGAGCGCGCGGCGCGCGGCGGCGACGGCTTCGGCTCCGGCCTGCTCGTCGGCGTCTCGCTCGGGCTCGTGTACGCGCCGTGCGCGGGCCCGATCCTCGCCGGCGTCATCACCGTCTCCGCCTCGCAGCCGTTCACCGCCGGACGGCTCGCGGTCGCGCTCGCGTACGGGATCGGCTCGGCGCTCGTGCTGTACGCCTTGATGCTGGGCGGCCGACGGCTTGCGGCCCCGCTCGCGCGCCGCAGCGGTGCGCTGCAGGCGGCGATGGGAGCGCTGATGGTGATCGTCGCGCTGGCGATGCTGGCCGACTACGACCTGCGCTTCCAGAGCGCGATCGCGGACGACCTGCCGGCCGTCCTCGTCAACCCGACCGGCGACCTCGAGCGCACCTCGGCCGCGCGCCGCGCGCTCGACGACGTGCGCGGCGCGTCGCGGACGCCGCTGGTCGCCGACGCCGACGCCGACACGAGCGCGGACGATGCGGACGACGACGCCGGCCACGGCTCCGAGCGACTCCCCGTCTATGGCGCCGCGCCGCCGTTCACCGACAACCAGCGCTGGTTCAACACCGCCGGCGGCGAGCCGCTGGCGATGCGCGCGCTGCGCGGGCGCGTGGTGCTGATCGACTTCTGGACCTACACCTGCATCAACTGCCTGCGCACGCTGCCCTACCTGAAGGCGTGGGACGCGCGCTACCGCGGCCAGGGCCTGACGATCGTCGGCGTCCACACGCCCGAGTTCCCGTTCGAGCGCGACGCCGGCAACGTCGCCGACGCGATCGAGCGGGAGGAGATCCGCTACCCCGTCGCGCAGGACAACGAGTACGGCACCTGGGACGCCTACGGCAACCAGTACTGGCCGGCGAAGTACCTCGTCGACGCGCGCGGCCGCGTCCGCTACGCCCACTTCGGGGAGGGCGAGTACGACCGCACCGAGCAGGTCATCCGGACGCTGCTCGCCGAGGCCGGCCGCGCACCGGATCGCGAGCGCGCCCGCCCGCGCGGCGGGACGTCCGCGATGCTCGGCGTCACGACCCCGGAGACCTACCTCGGCTCCGACCGCGCCGAGCGCTTCGTCAACGGCACGCTGCTGCCCGGTCCGCAGGACTTCGGCGACCCGGCTCCGCCCCCGCGAGACGGGCTCGCCTTCCACGGCGAGTGGGACGTCGAGCCCGAGTCGGCGCGAGCGAACGGGCCGGCCGCCGCGCTCGAGCTGCGCTTCGGCGCGCGCCGCGTCTTCCTCGTGCTGGGGGCCGACGACGGCTCGCGCGTCAGACCGCGGCGCATGCGCGTGCTGCTCGACGGCCGGCCGCTGCCCGACCGGCTCGCCGGCCGCGACGTGCACGGCGGCGTCGCGACGATCGGCCCGCAGCGGCTGTACGACCTCGTCGACCTCGGGCGTGTCGGGTCGGGCCTGCTGCGGCTGGAGCCGGAGGAGGGGATCAGTGCGTACGCCTTCACCTTCGGCTAGCGAGAGGCACGCTGGGCGGCGCTGGACGCCACGCGACGCCTCGCCAATGCCACCAGCATTGGCTTCGGCATCGCGCGTCGCCCAGCATCCACCCATCGCACCTCGTGTGTCTGCGACGATCGACCCGATGGCCGAGCGTCCACGCGGGACCGTGCTCGTGGTCGACGACGAGCCGACGATCGTCGAGGTCGTCGCGCGCTACCTCGCGCGCGCCGGCTATGACACGTGCGAGGCGTTCGACGGGCCGGGCGCGCTGCAGGTCGCGCGGATGCGCAGACCGAGCCTCGTCGTGCTCGACGTGATGCTGCCCGGCTTCGACGGGC
>DATHEP010000404.1:0-8709 GCA_035318525.1 Conexibacter sp. | reverse complement strand
CTCACTGCCGGTTGGCTAGAAGGATGCAGTTCGCGGCGCCGGCCGAGCACTACGACCGCTTCATGGGGCGCTACGCGCCGACGCTCGCCGCAGCGCTCGCCGACGTCGCCGACGTCAGGCCGGGCGCGCGGGTGGTCGACGTGGGCTGCGGGCCGGGTGGGCTCGCGAGCGAGCTCGCCGCGCGCGTCGGTGCCGAGAACGTGGCGGCGATCGACCCGGCGCCCCAGTTCGTGCGCGCCTGTCGTGAGCGCAACCCGGGCGCCGACGTCCGCGAGGGCGTCGCCGAGGCGCTGCCCTGGGCCGAGGGCGAGTTCGACGCGGCGCTCTCGTCGCTCGT
Organism: Conexibacter sp.; assembly: GCA_035318525.1. Taxonomy (GTDB): domain Bacteria; phylum Actinomycetota; class Thermoleophilia; order Solirubrobacterales; family Solirubrobacteraceae; genus Conexibacter. Next base: position 8,372 of record DATHEP010000404.1, on the reverse strand, counting down.
GATCGGCTTCATGCGCGATCCCGACGCGGGGGTGGGCGAGATGGTCCGCGTGACGCGCAGCGGCGGCACGGTCGCGGCCTGCATGTGGGACACCACGACCGGTGGCATGACGATGCTGCGGATCTTCTGGACCGCGGTTCGGGCGATCGACCCGCGCGCCGAGGGTGAGCGGACGATGGCCGGGACCGCCGAGGGCGACATCGCGGAGCGGTTCGAGCGCGCTGGTCTCGAGCGGGTCCTCGGCGGAGCGCTCACGGCACGTGCCGAGTACGCAGGCTTCGACGATTTCTGGGAGCCGTTCACCTTCGCGGTCGGACCGGCCGGTCACCACCTGAGATCGTTGAACGACGAGCAGCAGGCAGCCGTGCGCGAGGCGTGCCGGGCGGCCCTGCCCGACGGACCGTTCTCGCTCGACGCCCGCGCGTGGTACGCGCGCGGCACGGTCGCCGCGCGGCGCCGCTGACGCACCTCCGTCCGGCGCGCCGCTGGCCCGTGCGCGCTCGGCCTCACACCTCATTGCGCCGGAACCTGTCCACCGGATAGGGTGCGCGACGAAGGGGGGACGGGGGCGATCTGGGCCGCAGGCCGGTTGGCGTCGACGCGCTGAAACCTGAGCGGGCGCTGGTCCTCTGCTCTCGGGGGAGATGACCAGATGCCTCACAGAGAGGCCCGTCGAAAGGACCGGAGATGCCTGAACGTGGCCCACCAGTTGCCGTCGCGCGATGTCGCGGGCGGCGGACGCGCGGTCTGATCGCGCTCGTCGCCGCGCTGACGCTGCTCGCTCTCGCGGGCGTCAGCGCGAGCGCCGGGGCGGTGACCGTCGCGCAGCAGCTCGCTTCGCTGCCGACGATTCAGCCGTTCAACGCCGAAGCGACGTCGCTGTCGCAGTTCGGCTCCAGATGGAGCGCTTTTCACTTCGCTGTCGAAAAGGGCACAGAGACGTCCAGAGGCTGGAGTCCCGCCTGGGCCTATCCGAACGTCAACGGCGCGTTCTACAGCACCGCCTCGTACACGGCCGCCTATGGCGGCGTGGCCGCCGTCGCCACGATGGCCGTCAACCCCGAAACGCAGTCGCGCTACTTCTCGCTGTGGGTTGACGCGACCGACGAAGTCGGCGGCAGAAAGTCGGGCTACGAGCTGCGCTTCACCTTCACGGCCGAAGAAACGTACACAGTCGAGCTCATGAAGTGGGCGACGGGCGTCCAGACGGTCCTCGCCTCGCAGAGAAACGTCACGTTCAACGAAGGCAATGCGTTCGCGATCGTCGACCAGGGCGGCACCGTCTCCGCCTGGTCGAACACCGGCTCGGGCTTCACGCAGCTGCTCACTGCGAGTGACACGGCGTTCAACAGCGGCAGCGTCGGCCTCAGTGCCGCCAGCAACTTCGTAGCGCTGACGGCCTTCAAGGCGGGGCAGCTGGCCCCGGCCGCTCCATCGTTGACGAGAACGAATCCGGCGTCGGGGGCCGACAACAACTCGCCGTTCGTGATCGGGACCGCCACGAGCGGGACGACGGTGAATCTCTACACGAGCGCGACGTGCAGAGGCTCGCCCGTGGCGACCGGCACCGCCGCCTCCCTCGCGGCGTCCGGGCTGCAGGTGAGAGTCGCCGACAACACGACGACCGACTTCTACGCGAGCGCGACGGACAACCTCAGCAACGTGTCCGACTGCTCGGCGGGGATCTCCTACACGGAGAGAACCGCGAGCGGGATCGGCGGGGCGCTTGCGAGCCTGCCGCAGCTCGATGCGTTCGCGACGGCGGAGAACCCGCTGTCGGGCGGCGGCAGATGGACGCAGCTCTCGTGGGCGAGACATCCGGGCCGGGTGGCCGGCAGTGGCACGTCGGGCGGGTGGGGGCCGTACAACGCGTTCCCGACCGTCCACGGCGCGTACTGGAACCCGACGAGCTTCGCGGACGCGGGCGACGGCGTCGCCGTCGCCGCGACGCTGTCGATCAGCCCGTCGGCGACCGAACGCTATTTCTCGCTGTGGCTGGGCATGTCCGAACCGGGCAGAGCGCAGAGTGGCTACGAGCTGCGCTTCACCAACGTCAACGGCGCGAACAGCTACGACGTGACGCTGTCGAAGTGGGTCTCGGGCACGACAACTGTGCTGGCGAGACAGAGCGGGTACACGCTCGCGCCGCAGAGCTCGTTCGCGCTCGTCGACGTCGGCGGGACGGTCTCCGCCTGGATCGACTCCGGCGCCGGTTACGGCCAGCTGCTGAGCGCGAGCGACTCGACGTACAGCAGAGGACATGCCGGGATCGAAGGCGCGGGCAACATAACGCGCGTGCGGCAGTTCAGAGCGGGTGCGCTGTCGAGCGAAACCGGCGCGATGCTGGCGAATCAGCCCGTCGTGGAAGCGTTCGCGACGGAACAGTTCCCGCTCTCGGGCGGCGGCAGATGGACGCAGCTCTCGTGGGCGAGCCATCCGGGCTGGGTGTCCGGGAGCGGCACGTTCGGCGGCTGGGGGCCGTGGGAAGCGTTCCCGACGGTCCACGGCGCGTACTGGAACCCGACGACCTACGGGGACGGCGGCAGCGGCGCGGCCGTCGCGGCCACGCTGTCGGTGAGCCCGGAACTCACCGAACGCTGGTTCTCGCTGTGGCTCGACATGCCCGAACCGGGCAGAGCGCAGAGCGGGTATGAGCTGCGCTTCACGCAGACCGCGACCGCGAACACGTACGACGTGACGCTGTCGAAGTGGGTCTCGGGCACGAGAACGGTGCTGGCGAGACAGAGCGGATACGCATTCGCGCTGCAGCGTTCGTTCGCGCTCGTCGACATCGGCGGGACGGTCTCCGCCTGGATCGACTCCGGCGCCGGCTTCGCCCAGCTGCTCAGCGCGAGCGACTCGACGTACAGCAGAGGACATGCCGGGATCGAAGGGGCCGGGAACATAACCCGGATCCGCAACTTCAGAGCGTCCGGCAGCTAGCGACACGGGCGGGCGCCTCCGGGCGCCCGCCCGGCCCGCCGGCTCAGCTCGTCGACGCGCTGCGCCGCAGCAGCGTCAACCACACGTTCGCGCCGATGAACGCGAACGCGGCGGTGGAGAGCGCGGCGCGGTCGATGCCTCTGCGGCGCAGCAGCGGCAGCGCGGCGACGGTCATGTCGCTCGCGTCGATCGCGGCGTTGATGCGGAAGGCGTGGCGCAGCAGCACTGGGTCGTCGCGCACCTGCCACGTCAGCACGCCGAGTGCGATGTCGCGCACGGCGAAGAGGCGGCCCATCAGCCGCGCGCTCGGGTTGTCGTGCGCGCGCGGGAAGCTGAGCAGCCGCGACGTCGGCCCAGGGGCGAGCAGCGGAGCGAGGCCGATGACCACGCGGCCGGCCGCCGCCCGTGCCGTCAGGCGCTTCAGCTTGTCGTCGCTCGCCATGGGCGCGAGTGTGACCGACGGCGCCCCGTCGCGCGCCGCCTCAGTCCTCGTCTTCGAGCGTGCGCTGGGCGATGCGGAAGGCTGCGTTGGCCGCCGGGACGCCGCAGTAGATCGCGCTGTGCAGGATCACCTCGCCGATCTGCTCGCGCGTCAGGCCGTTGCGCACCGCGGCACGGACGTGCATCACCAGCTCGTCGTGGTGCCCGCCCGCGATCAGCGCGGTGAGCGTGATCGCGCTGCGCGTGCGACGGTCGAGGCCGGGCCGGTTCCAGATCTCGTCCCACGCGCAGCGGGTGATGAATCGCTGGAAGTCGGCGGTGAAGTCGGTCGTGCCGGCGACGGCCGCGTCGACGTGCGCGTCGCCGAGCACCTCGCGGCGGGTGCGCATTCCGCGCTCGTCCTGGGGATCGCTCATCTCGCCCTCCCGTCGGCGGTCGCTCGTCTCGTTCTCCGGCGGTGGCTCGCTCAACCCGTCCCCCCGCCGTCGCTGAGGTGCTCGGCGACGATGCGGTTGACGGCCGCCGCCTGCTCCACGCTCGCCAGGTGGGCGGCGGGCGACAGCAGCTCCAGGCGCGCGCCCACGACCCCGGCGACGATCGCCTCGGCGTGTTCCGGCGGCGTGGAGGGATCCTCGCGGCCCGCGACGACGACCGTCGGTGCGCGGATCGCGCCGAGCAGGTCGCGCCCGTCCCAGTCGCGGATCGCGTCGCAGCAGCGCGCGTAGCCCTCGGCCGGCGTCTGCGCGACCAGCGCGCGCAGGCGGGCCGCGACCGCCGGATGGGCGGCGCGGTAGGCGGGCGTGAGCCAGCGCGCGAGCACGGCGTCGGCGAGCGGCTCGACCGAGCCGGCGGCGCGCACCTCGGCGGCGCGCTGCTCCCACGTCGCGGGCGGCCCGAGCGCCGCCGAGGTGCAGCAGAGAACGAGCCGCTCGACGCGCTCCGGGTGGTGCGCGGCGAGCCACATCGCGACCATCCCGCCGAGCGAGAGCCCGCACACCGACGCCCGCGCGACGCCGATCGCGTCGAGCAGGGCGAGCGGCGCCTGCGCGAGCCCGGCGATCGAGGTCGGGGTCTCCGGCAGCTCCGAGCCGCCGTGACCGGGATGGTCGTAGCGCACCACGCGGTGCGTGCGCGCGAGCGCCGCCGCCTGCGGCTCCCACATCTCCAGCGTCGAGCCGAGCGAGCCCGACAGCAGCAGCACCGGCGCGTCCTCCGGGCCCTCGACGCGGAAGCGCGGCGGCGCGCTGACGCGGGGCGGCGCGCTCGTGCGGGCCGGCGCGCTCATGCGCCGTGCGCCGCCAGCGCGCGATCGACGAACAGCCCGACGGAGCCGAGGCACTCCGGCCCGACGACGCGCCGCAGCTCGTCCTCGTCGCGGCGCGCGGGCGCGCCCGGCGGCGCCGGCAGCGCGTCGAGCAGCGCTTCGAGATTCACGCGCATGCGCTCGTCGTCGACCCGCAGGCCCGCGAGCACGCCGTGCACGTGGGCGAGCGCGCCCCCGCAGCAGGCGAGCAGCTCGCTGAGCGCGTCCCACTCCGCGTGCCACGCGCCGATCGCCCGCTCGTGCTCGTGCGCCGGGGCTGCGACGAGCGCCGCCGCGTGCGCGCCGCCGCGCTGCGCGCACGCCGCCGCCAGCACGCAGCCGGTCGGGTTGCGCTTGTGCGGCATCGCGCTCGACCCGCCGGGCGCGCCCTCGGTGACCTCGGCGACCTCCGACTGCGCCAGCAGCGCCACGTCGCGGGCGATCTTGGCGGCCGCCGCGCAGCCCAGCGCGAGCGCCGCCGCGACCTCCACCACGCGCCCGCGCTCGGCGTGCCAGGGCAGCGCGGGCTCCGCGAGGCCGAGCCGCGCCGCGAGCGCGGCGACGACGGCGGGACCGCGCTCGCCGAGCGCGGCCAGCGTGCCGGCGCCGCCGCCGAGCTGGACGGCGAGCGCGTCGTCGGGCAGCCGCTCCAGCGCGCGCCGTGTGCGCGTCAGGCCCTCCAGCCAGCCGGCCGCCTTCGCGCCGAAGGTCGTCGGCAGCGCCTGCTGGAGCAGCGTGCGTGCGGCCATCGGCGTGTCGCGATGCGCCTGCGCGAGCGTGGCGCAGGCGTCGGCGGCGCCGGCCAGCTCGGCGCGCAGCGGCACCAGCGCCCGCGTCACCACGAGCGCCGCCGCCGTGTCCATCGCGTCCTGGCTCGTCGCCCCGTGGTGCACGTGCACGCCGTGCTGGCCGACCGCGCTGCGCAGCGCGCGTACGAGCGGCTCGGCGGGATTGCCGACCGCGCGCCCGTCGCGCACGAGCGCGTCGCCGTCGAAGCGCGCCGCCGCACAGCAGGCGGCGATCGCCTCGGCGGCATCCGGCGGGATCAGCCCGACTTCGGCCTCGACCAACGCGAGTGCGCCCTCGAAGTCGAGCGCCGCTTGCAGCCACGCCCGCTCGCCGACCGCCTCGACGAGCGCGTCAGGGACGAACAGCCTGGCGAAGCGCATCAGCGCGCGACTCCGAAGAAGGCGGTCTCGCCCGGCCCCTGCAGGCGCACGTCGTAGTGCAGCGCGCCGCCTTCCTGCGCGCTCGCCACAAGCGTGCCGCGGCGCGCCGGGTCGACGCCAGCGAGCACCGGATCGGCCGCGTTGGCAGCCTGCTCGTCGGGGAAGTAGACGCGCGTCACGAGGCGCTGCAGCAGCCCGCGCGCGAAGACAGAGACCGCGATGTGCGGGGCGGCGGCGCCGACCCGCCCCGGCTTGACGATCTCGACGCGATAGCGGCCCCACGTGTCGGTCGGGACGCGCGCGAAGCCGGTGAAGCCGGGCGGCGTGGCGGCGGCCGGGTCGTCGACGACGTAGCGCCCGGCGGCGTCCGCCTGCCACAGCTCGAGCATCGCGTCCGTCACCGGCCGGGCGGCGCCGTCGAGCACCGTGCCGGCGAGCAGGAGCGCGCCCGGCAGGCCGGGCGGCCCCATCGTGAGCAGCTCGTCGCGCAGCATCAGCGCGAAGTACGGGCCCACGGTCTGCGACGGGGTCGGCTCGACCTTCATCTCAGCGCTCCTCCAGCGGCGTCGCCGCCGGCCCACGCAGCACGACGTCGAACGCGTAGCCGAGCGCCCAGTCGGGCTGCGTGCGCTGCGGGTCGAGGCGGCTGACGAGGCGCTCGCGCGCACGCTCGTCGGGGATCGCGTTCAGCACCGGGTCGTACGCCAGCAGCGGGTCGCCGGGAAAGTACATCTGCGTCACGAGCCGCAGGTCGAAGGCGGTCCCGAACAGCGAGAAGTGGATGTGCGCCGGTCGCCAGGCGTTCCGGTGGTTGCCCCACGGGTAGGCGCCGGGCTTGATCGTTACGAAGCGGTAGCGACCCTCGTCGTCGGTCAGGCAGCGGCCGGCGCCGCCGAAGGCCGGGTCGAGCGGCGCGTCATGGCGGTCGTCGACATGCGCGTAGCGGCCGGCGGCGTTCGCCTGCCAGATCTCCACGAGCGTGTTGCGCAGGGGGCGGCCGTCGCCGTCGAGCACGCGCCCGCTGACGGTGATGCGCTCGCCGAGCGGCTCGCCGATGTGCTGGCGCGTGAGGTCGTGGTCCAGCTCGCCGACCGGCGCGTGGCCGTAGGCCGGCGCCGTCAGCTCCGTCTCGGTCTGCGGGAGGATCAGCAGCGGCTGGGTGGGATGGCGCAGCCGCGTGCTGGCGTAGGAGGGGGCGTCGAGCGGGGGGTCGACGGGCATGTCGAGCGGCGGGTCAATGCCGGCGGTCGTCATGCGGCGCCTCCTCGCTCGACGACGACGGCGATCCCCTGGCCGACGCCGATGCACATCGTGGCCAGGCCGAAGGCCACGTCCTCGCGGCGGCGCAGCTCGTGCGCGAGCGTCGTGAGGATGCGCGCGCCTGAGCAACCGAGCGGGTGCCCGAGCGCGATCGCGCCGCCGTTGGGGTTCACGCGCGCGTCGTCGGGCTCGACGCCCCACGCGTCCAGCACCGCGAGCGCCTGCGCCGCGAACGCCTCGTTGAGCTCGACCAGGCCTATCTCGTCGAGCGTCAGGCCGGCGCGGCGCAGCGCCTTGGCGGTCGCCGGGACGGGGCCGATCCCCATCACGCGCGGCGGCACGCCGGCGGTCGCGAGGGCGCGGATCGTCGCCAGCGGCGGCAGGCCGTGCGCACGCGCGTAGCCGGGGGAGGAGAGCAGCAGTGCGGCGGCGCCGTCGTTGAGCGGGCTGGAGTTGCCGGCGGTGACGGTGCCGTCGGCCGCGAACGCGGGCGGCAGCGCGGCGAGTCGCTCCAGCGAGGTGTCGGGCCGCGGCCCCTCGTCGTCGGCGACGACGCGCTCGCCGTCGCGCTCGGCGATCGTGACCGGGACCAGCTCGTCGTCGAAGCGCCCTGCGTGGGCGGCCGCGACGGCCTTGCGGTGGCTGGCCAGCGCGAAGCGGTCCTGCGCCGCGCGGCCGACGTCGTAGGGGCGCGCCGGGGCGGCCGCGAGGGCGCCGTTCGGACGGGCGCGGCTCGGGCGGTCGCCGTTCGCGTCGGCGCGCGGCGCCGCGCCCGCGGCCCCCGCCGCCGCCCAGCGCCCAGCGGCCAGGCGCTCGGCCGTCAGCCCGAGCGGGTCGGTGTGCCCGAGCGCCTCCATGCGCGGGTTGACCATCCGCCACCCCAGGCTCGTGTCGTGCATCGTCGCCGGACCCGTCGCGAAGCCCTTGGCGGGCTTCGGCACGGCCCACGGGGCGCGGCTCATCGACTCGACGCCGCCGGCGACAAAGAGGTCGCCGTCGCCGAGCATCAGCGCGCGCGCCGCGACGGCGACCGCCTCCAGCCCCGAGCCGCACAGCCGGTTCACGGTCGTGCCGCCGACGTGCTCCGGCAGGCCCGCGAGCAGGGCAGCCATGCGGGCCACGTCGCGGTTGTCCTCGCCGGCCTGGTTGGAGCAGCCGAGCACCACGTCCTCCACGTCGGCTCCGTCGGCGCCGGCTCGCTCGACCACGGCGCCGATCACGAGCGCCGCGAGGTCGTCCGGCCGCTCGCCCGAGAG
>DATHEP010000403.1:0-4051 GCA_035318525.1 Conexibacter sp. | reverse complement strand
CGATTGTGGGTGCGTGGCGCACGCGGATCGGTGCTCCGGCGTTGGAGGCCGCACGCGAAGGCGCCGCAGCCGCTGCGGCAGAGACGAACGCAGCGCTCGCCGACGCTCTCGGCGCAGCCGACAGGCTGCGCTGGTAACCGGCCCGACCGCGCATGGGGCGCGCGTCAAGGGCCGCGGGCAGCTATCTCTCCTCGCCCACCCCGGGCGGCAGGTCGATCTTCGCCGGCGGCTGGTCGTCCGGTATCTCGGGCGGCTCCGGCAGGTCCACCCCCGGCGGCATCTCAACCGCTGACACCTGCCGGTACTCCCACCACTCGCGGATCGCGATCTGGATCGAGGCGGCGAACGGGATCGCGAGCAGCGCCCCGACGATGCCGAACAACGTCGCCCCGAACAGCACCGACACCAGGACTGCGAACGGATGGATCTCGACCGCGCGCTTCTGGATCTGCGGCTGGATCACGTTGTTCTCGACCTGCTGGTAGACGATCGCCCACGCGACCCAGATGATCGTGTCGACCGGGAAGTCGTTGAAGACCGTCACGAGCCCGACGACGATCGCCGCAAGCGTCGCGCCGACGAGCGGGATCAGGTCGAACAGGAAGACGATCGCCGACAGCGGCGCGGCGAACGGCACGTCGAGGATCGTCAGCACGACGAACGTCGTGAGGCCCGCGATCGTCGCCTGGAAGAGCGCCCCGCCGACGTAGTTGCCGACCGCGATCCCGATCCGGTCGACCGCGCGCTTGATGCGCGGCGCGTGCTCGGGGCGGGCGAGCGTGATCGCGCGATCGACCCAGCGGCGCCCGCTCGCGACCATGAAGATCGACAGGATGAAGATGTTGAAGGCCTCGAACAGCGAGCCGACGATCGTGCCGCCCACGCTCGACAGCGTCGAGGCAGCGTCGTCGAGGTGCGCCGGGAGCTTCGCCGCCTCCTCCTGCAGTCTCTGGCCGATGTCGTACTGCTCGTCGAGGTCTCTCAACGTCGGGTTGGTCGTCAGCCAGTCCTGCGCGTCCTCGACGTACTGCGGCACGTTCTTCGCGAGGTCCGTCAGCTCGGTCACCATCGGCGGCACGATCAGCGCCCCGATGCCGATCGGCACCGCGATCAGCACCAGGTAGGCGATCAGGATCGCGAAGCCGCGCGGCATGCGGCGGCTGAGGAGGTTGACCGGGCCCGACAGGGCGATCGCGATGAACGTCGCGATCACGAGCCAGCTCAGCGGCTTGCGGAGCTCGTAGATCAGGAACAGCGCAAACACCACGCACAGCACGACGAGGACCGTGCGCAGGATCGCTCTCGTCGTCGGCTCGCCACGTTCGGGCGTCGGGGCCGCTCCCAGCGCGGGAGGCGGCGTCGGGACCGACGCGCTCACTTCGCCTCCAGCCAGTTCGGGCCCACGCCGCAGTCGACGACGAGCGGCGGGTCGAGCTCGAGCGCGGCGACCATCTCTCGGCAGACGATCTCCTGCGCGGCGGTCGCCTCGCCGGCCGGCCCCTCGAACAGCAGCTCGTCGTGGATCTGCAGCACGAGGCGCGTCGTCAGGCCGGCGTCGTGGAGGGCGGCCTCGGCGCGCACCATCGCGACCTTGATGACGTCGGCAGCCGTGCCCTGGATGACCGTGTTGACGGCGAGCCGCTCGCCGAGCTGGCGCACCTGGCGGTTGCGCGCGCGCAGCTCCGGGATCTGCCGTCGGCGGCCCATCAGGGTGGAGACGTACCCGGAATCCGTCGCCTGCTCGATCGTCGAGGCGATGAACGCCTGCACGGCGGGGAAGCCTTCGAGGTAGCGGTCGATGAACTCCTGGGCCTCCTCTCGAGAGATCCCCAGGCGGTCCGACAGGCCGAACGCCGACAGGCCGTAGACGATCCCGTAGTTGACCATCTTCGCCTTCGAGCGCGAGCCGGCGTCGAGCCGGTCCTGTGGGACGTTGAGGATGGCTGCCGCCGTTGCGGTGTGGACGTCCTCACCGCGGCGGAAGATGTCCTTCAGCACCTCCTCGTCGGCGATGTGCGCGAGCACGCGCAGCTCGACCTGCGAGTAGTCAGCCGAGATCAGCACGCTGCCGGGCTCCGGCACGAAGCAGGCGCGGATCTCGCGCCCGAGCGGCGTGCGGATCGGGATGTTCTGCAGGTTCGGGTTGTTCGACGAGAGCCGGCCCGTCGCGGCGACGACCTGGCTGAACGTCGTGTGGATGCGGTCGCCGATGTCGGTGAGCGTCGGCAGCGCGGCGAGGTAGGTCGACTCCAGCTTCGTCAGCTCGCGCCAGCGCTCGATTCTCTCGATCACCGGGTGCTCGTGGCGGATCGCCTGCAGGACACGCGCGTCGGTCGAGTAGCCGGTCTTGCCGCGTCTCTTTCTCGACAGCCCGAGCTTGACGAACAGCACCTCGGCGAGCTGCTGCGGGGAGCCGATCATGAACTCGGTCTCGCACAGGTCCCAGATCTCGCGTTCGAGCGCGGCGACCTCGTCGAGCACGCGCGTGCGGATCGCGTCCAACCGCGCCTTGTCCAGCTTCAGCCCCGCGACCTCCATCCCGCGCAGCACGCGCACGAGCGGCAGCTCGACCTCGTGCAGCAGCTGCTGCAGGCCGCGCTCCTCGATCTGCGGGCGCTGCGCAGCCGTGAGGGCGTGGACGAGCACCGCCTCCGCCGCCGCCGGGTCCGTCACGTCCGCGCCGATGCCGCGCTCCTCGCACAGCTCGTCGAGCGCGTATGCGCGGCGCGCCGGGTCGAGCAGGTAGGCGGCGATCACCGTGTCGTGCGCGAGCCGCGCCGGAACCGTGCCGAGTGCCTTCGCGTCGTGCGCGAGCGCGGGTCGCTCGCCGAGCGCGGCCGCCAGCTCGTCGGGCGCCGCGCACTCGCCCGCGAGCGCCTCGTCGCCTCCGGCGTAGGCGCCGAAGCGCCAGGCCTCGGAGATCGCGAACAGCTCCCCCTCAGGCTTCTCCGGCGGGCGCGCAGCGAGCGCGACCTCCGCGTCGGCCGGCGCGAGCGCAGCGATCGCGGCGGGCGCGGCGCCGTCGCGCACGCGGGCGCTGACCGCGTGGTCGGCCTGCGGCCGCGGCGCGGCCTCGCCGCCATCGCCGAGCGCCTCCTCCAGCCGCCGCAGCGGGTCGCGCAGCTCGAACTCGCGGAAGACCTCGCGCAGGCGCGAGCGGTCGGGCTCGGCGCTCGCGAACGCGATCGGATCGACGTCCACCTCGATGTCGCGCACCATCGTCGCCAGCTGCTTGGAGACGCGCGCGTCCTCCGCGTGGGCGATCAGGTTCTCGCGCCGTCTGGTCGCTCTGATCTCGCCGGCGTGCTCCAGCACGCTCTCCAGGTCGCCGTACTCCTGCAGCAGTTGCGCGGCGGTCTTGTCGCCGATGCCGGGGACGCCGGGGATGTTGTCGGACGTGTCGCCCTTGAGCCCGATGAAGTCGGGCACGAGCTCGGGCGGGATGCCATAGCGGTCGATCACGCCCTGGCGGTCGTAGAGCTTCGTCTCGGTGATGCCGCGCGCGGTCGCCATGATGTGGACGCCGTCGTCGACGAGCTGGAACGAGTCGCGGTCGCCGGTGACGATCGTCACCGGGACGCCCACCGCCTTCGCCTTCTCGGCGATCGAGGCGATCACGTCGTCGGCCTCGTAGCCCTCGACCGACACGTTCGCGTAGCCGAACGCGTCGACCAGCGGCTCGAGGTGCGGCCATTGCTGCTTGAACAGGTCCGGCCGCGAGGAGCGCTGCGCCTTGTAGTCGGCGTAGACCTCTCTGCGCCCGGAGTGACCGCGGTCCCACACGACGATCGTCGCCTTCGGCCCGTGCTCGGTGAGGATCTTCACGAGCATCGACGCGAAGCCGAAGATCGCGTTCGTCGGGAAGCCGGTCGAGGTCGCGATCGACTCCGGCAGCGCGAAGAAAGCCCGGTATGCGAGCGAGTTGCCGTCGATCAGGAACAGCTCGTCATGACCGGCGCCGTCGCTCGTCACGGCCTGACACTCTAGGGCGCGAGTCGGCCGGTCGTCCGCCGGCTCCGGAGGCCGTGTGAGACCGCCCGAGCATTTCCAC
>DATHEP010000402.1:0-2116 GCA_035318525.1 Conexibacter sp. | reverse complement strand
TTCGGAGTCACCACCCAGTACCTCGTCGAAGCCGACGAGCTGCAGATCAAGATCGCGCAGGGCGCGAAGCCCGGAGAAGGCGGCCAGCTGCCCGGCCACAAGGTCGACGACTACATCGCCTGGTTGCGCAACTCGACGCCGGGCGTCGGCCTGATCTCGCCGCCGCCGCACCACGACATCTACTCGCTCGAGGACCTCAAGCAGCTGATCTACGACCTGCGCACGTCGAACCCGCGCGCGGAAGTGTCGGTCAAGCTGGTCGCCGAGGTCGGCGTCGGCACGGTCGCCGCCGGCGTCGCCAAGGCGAACGCCGACCACGTCGTCATCTCGGGTCATGACGGTGGGACGGGAGCGTCGCCGCAGTCGTCGATCCAGGCGGCGGGGATCCCATGGGAGATCGGGCTCGCCGAGACGCAGCAGACCCTGCTGTTGAACGACCTGCGCTCGCGCATCACGGTCGAGGCCGACGGCCAGATGAAGACCGGCCGCGACGTCGTCATCGCCGCCCTCCTCGGCGCCGACGAGGTCGGCTTCTCGACGGCACCGCTGATCGCGATGGGCTGCATCATGATGCGCGTCTGCCACCTCAACACCTGCCCGGTCGGGATCGCGACGCAGGAGCCGGAGCTGCGCAGACGCTTCGAGGGCACGCCCGACCACGTCGTCAAGTACCTCTTCTTCGTCGCCGAGGAGGCGCGCGAGCTGATGGCGCAGCTCGGCGTGCGCACGTTCGACGAGCTGATCGGCCGCACCGACCTGCTGGAGATGGACGAGGCGATCGACCACTGGAAGGCGCGCGGCGTCGACCTCAGCAACGTCTTCGCGATGCCCGACGTGCCCGCGGACGCGCCGCGGCACCGCACGCGCCCGCCCGAGCCGGTGCTCGACGACGCGCTCGACTGGGAGCTGATCCGCCAGGCCGAGGAGGCGCTCGAGCGCGGCAAGCCGGTGCGGATCAGAACCGAGGTTCGCAACATCAACCGCGCGGTCGGCGGCCTGCTGTCGAGCGAGATCGCGCGCCGTCACGGCCCCGAGGGGCTGCGCGAGGGCACGATCGAGGTCGCACTCACCGGCTCCGCCGGCCAGAGCTTCGGCGCGTGGCTGATGCCCGGCGTCACCTTCACGCTCGCCGGCGAGACGAACGACTACACCGGCAAGGGGCTCGCGGGCGGCGTGCTGACGGTGCATCCGCCGGACGACGCCGGCTTCGCCGCTGAGGAGAACGTGATCGTCGGCAACACCGTGCTCTACGGCGCCACGGGCGGCCGCGCGTTCTTCCGCGGCCTCGCCGGCGAGCGCTTCGCCGTGCGCAACTCGGGCGCGAACGCGGTCGTCGAGGGCGTCGGCGACCACGGCTGCGAGTACATGACCGGCGGGCGCGTCGTCGTGCTCGGCCCGACCGGCCGCAACTTCGGCGCCGGCATGAGCGGCGGCATCGCCTACGTCCACGACGAGCACGGCGACTTCGCGGGCCGCTGCAACGGCGAGCTCGTCGACCTCGACGCACTCAGCGAGCACGACGAGGCGGAGCTGAAGGACCTGATCACCGAGCACGCCGACCGCACCGGCTCGCCGGTCGCGCGGCGGATGCTCGAAGCGTGGGACGAGGCCGTCGGCCGCTTCGTGAAGGTGATGCCGCGCGACTACAAGCGCGCGCTCGCCGAGCGCGCTGCGCGCGACGCCGAGGTCGCACAGCAGACCGCCGCCGAGCCTGCGGAGGCATAGCCATGGGTGAGTTGGGCGGCTTCCTCAAGATCCATCGGGTCGGCTTCGACAAGCGCGATCCGGCGCAGCGTGTCAACGACTACGAGCAGTACTTCGACCTCCAGCCCGACGCGGAGCTCAAGAGACAGGGCGCGCGCTGCATGGACTGCGGCATCCCCTTCTGCCACGAGGGCTGCCCGCTCGGGAACCTGATCCCCGACTGGAACGACCTCGTCTACCGCGACAAGTGGGAGGACGCGATCGTCCAACTTCACGCGACGAACAACTTCCCCGAGTTCACCGGCCGCATCTGCCCGGCGCCGTGCGAGTCCGCCTGCGTGCTGGCGATCAACGACGACCCCGTGACGATCGAGCAGATCGAGATGGCGATCGCCGAGCGCGCCTTCGACGA
>DATHEP010000401.1:0-2141 GCA_035318525.1 Conexibacter sp. | reverse complement strand
GATCGGCGTGCTCGCGCTGCTCGGGCGCCGGCGCCAAGCGAAGGCAAAGGCGAACGCGGGGACGTAGCCGTGTGCGGGCGCTACACGCTCGCGGGCCCCGACCCGTCGTCGCTGCGCGACCGCTTCGGCATCGGGGAGTCGGTGGAGATCCGGCGCCGCTACAACGTGGCGCCGGGCGACGACGTGCTCGCCGTGGTCCACCGCGAGGGCGCGGCGACGGGCGCGCTGCTGCGCTGGGGCCTGGTGCCGTTCTGGGCGGACGATCCGTCGGTCGGCTTCAAGATGATCAACGCGCGCGCGGAGACGGTCGCGGAGAAGCCGGCCTATCGCGAGCCCTTCCAGCGCGGCCGCTGTCTGATCGTCGCCGACGGCTTCTACGAGTGGCAGCGCGAGGGGACGCGGCAACCGTTCCACATCACGCGCGGCGATGGCGGTGCGTTCGCGTTCGCCGGGCTGCGCACCGCCTGGAGAACGCCGCAGGGCGAGTTGCTGCGCAGCTGCGCGATCGTCACGACGCAGGCGAACGCGACGGTCGAGCACATCCATCCGCGCATGCCGGTGATCCTGGATCCGGCCGACGAGGCCGACTGGCTCGACCCGCAGACCCCGCCCGACCACCTCCAGGCGATGCTGCACCCACTCGCGGACGCCGAGACGCACGCGCGCGCCGTCTCGAAGGCGGTCAACGACGCCCGCTATGACGGTCCCGCGTGCCTCGCGGAGCCGGTGCCCGAGCCGCAGCAGGGCGAGCTCTTCTGAGCCGAAGCGCCGCGGACGGGATCCGCGGCGACGGAGCTATCTGCCGGCGATCTCGACCGACTCGATCACGACTGGATCGACCGGCCTGGAGCCCTGCGGGTCGGACGTGTCGATCGGCGACGCGCCGATCGTGTCGACGACGTCGAGCCCGTCGACGACCGTGCCGACGAGCGCGTACTGCGGCGGCAGGCCGCCGTCTTCGCCCGTGACGACGAAGAACTGGCTGCCGGACGCGCCGTCCGGCTCGGTGTTCGTCTTCGCCATCGCGACCACGCCGTGCGTGTACTGCAGGTCTCTCGGGGGCTTCTCGACGATCGTGTAGCCCGGCCCGCCCGTGCCGGTGCCGAGCGGGTCGCCGCCCTGGATCACGAAGCCCGGCGCGATGCGGTGGAAGGTGAGGTCGTCGTAGAAGCCTCGTCTGGCGAGCGAGGCGAACGACGCGGCCGTCTTCGGCGCGCGCGCGACGTCGAGGCCGATCGTGAACGTGCCGCAGTTGGTCGTCACGGTCGCCGTCCACTCTCTGCTTGGGTCGAGCCGTTCCTTGGGCTTTCTCAGCAGCGGCTCGTTCCTCGGCGCAGGCAGCTCCACGACCTCGCAGGGTCCGCTGGTCTCGGCGGTAGTGGCGGCCGGCTCCTGAGCCGTGTCGCTGCCGCCGCCGTCGTCGGAGTCACCGCAGCCCGCGAGCATGACGAGCGCAAGCGCGCCGAGCAGCACGGTGACCAAGAGGAGCGGGCGAGGCGTGCGCACGGCGCGGAAGCATAGACGCTCAGTCCGAACGGAGCCGCTGATACGTTCCGGGCATGGAGCGGGACGTCGCCCTCATCGTCAACCCGGCGGCCGGCGGCGGGCGAGCGCTCAAGGCGCTCGGGCACGCTGAGCGGGCGTTGCGCGCGACGGGGCTGCGCGTCCGCGTCGAGCGCACGCGCGATATCGCGCACGCACGCGAGCTGGCGTGCGCCGCCGGCGAGGCGGGCGAGGTGGCGGCAGCGCTCGGCGGCGACGGCATCGTCGGCGCGGTCGCGGACGGGCTGCGCGGCACCGACGGCCTGCTGGCGGTCCTCCCCGGCGGGCGCGGCAACGACTTCGCGCGCACGCTCGGCATCCCGCAGGATGCCGCCGACGCGGCGGCACTGATCGCGAACGGGCGCGAACGCGCGATCGACCTCGGCGCCTGCGGCGACCGTGCGTTCGTGGGAATCGCCAGTTGCGGCTTCGACTCGGACGCGAACCGCATCGCGAATGAGACGCGCGTCCCCGGCGACCTGGCCTATCTGTACGGCGCGCTGCGGGCGCTGGCGGGATGGCGCCCGGCGCGCTTCGAGCTGGAGCTCGACGGCCAGCTGCTCGTGCACGTCGGCTACAGCGTCGCGGCGGCGAACGGT
>DATHEP010000400.1:0-4528 GCA_035318525.1 Conexibacter sp. | reverse complement strand
CGCGGCGCTCACGCGCGACGGCCGCGTCACCGATCTGCCCGGCATCGGTGCGACGCTGGAGACCAAGCTGGTCGCACTGATCGAGCAGGGCGACATCCCGCAGGCGGTCGGGCTGCGCGAGAAGTTCCCCGTCGGCCTGCTGGAGATGACGCGGCTGCCCGGACTCGGCCCGAAGCGAGCGCGGCGCCTCTACGAGGAGATGGGGATCGACTCGCTCGCCGCGCTCGCGACCGCCGCCAGACAGCAGCGCATCCGCGACCTCAAGGGCTTCGGCGCGAGAGCGGAGGAGAAGCTGCTGGAGGCCGTCGAGCGGGCGCTCACGGAGGACGGCGGGATCGCGCCGGGCCCCGGCCGCTTCGTGCTCGACCGCGCACTCGCGATCGGTGACGAGGTGCTCGCCGCGCTGCGCGCACACCCTGCGGCGGCGCGCGTCGAGCTGGCCGGCTCGGCGCGGCGCTGGGCGGACTCCGTCAAGGACCTCGACGTCGTCGCGGCCTCCGACGATCCGGAGGCGCTCGTCGCGGCGTTCAAGGCGCTCGACGTGATCGAAATCGTCACGAACAGCGGCGAGGCCGGCGCCCGCGCCCGCACGCACAGCGGCATGAGCCTCGACCTGAAGGTCGTCGCGCCCGACCAGTTCGGCAACCTGCTGCAGCACTTCACGGGCAACAAGCAGCACAACGTCGCCGTGCGCGAGGCGGCGGTGCGCAGAGGGCTGCACGTGTCCGAGTACGGGATCCTCGACGACGCGACCGGCGAGACCTTGCGCTGCGCGAGCGAGCAGGAGGTCTACGCGGCGCTCGGCTACGCGTACGTCGAGCCGGAGCTGCGCGAGGGTCGCGGCGAGCTGCAGGCGGCCGCGCTCGACGGCGGCGCCGGTCTCCCCCGCCTCGTCACGCTCGACGACCTCAAGGGCGACCTGCACTGCCACACGACCGCCTCCGACGGCAGAGACGAGATCGAGGACATGGCCCACGCGGCGCTCGAGCTCGGCTACCAGTACCTCGCGATCACCGACCACTCGGCCTCGCACGGCTTCGGCAACGAGGTCTCGCCCGAGCGCCTCGAGGCGCAGATCGAGCGCATCCACGCAGCCAACCTCGCGATCGAGGAGATCGAGCTGCTTGCCGGCAGCGAGGTCAACATCCTGCCGAGCGGCGGCCTCGACTACGAGGACGAGCTGCTGGCGCGGCTCGACTGGGTGATCGCGAGCGTGCACACGTCCTTCGGGATGGACGCGAGAGCGATGACCGATCGCATCGTCGCCGCGGTCGAGCACCCGTGGGTCGACGCGATCGGCCATCTGACCGGCCGCAAGATCGAGGCGCGTCCGCCCTACGCGGTCGACGTCGACCGCGTGATCGAGGCGTGTGCGCGCACCGGCACGATGCTGGAGATCAACGGCGCGCCCGACCGGCGCGACCTCAACGACGTCCACGCGCGCGCGGCTGCCGAGGCGGGCGTGCCGATCCTCGTCAACACCGACGCCCATCGCGTCGCAACGCTGTCGCGCACGCGCCCCTACGGGATCGCCACCGCCAGGCGGGCGTGGCTGACCCCCGAGCAGGTGGCGAACACGCGGCCGTGGCAGGAGTTCGCCCCTTTGCGCAAAAGGGCACAAAGCCGGTAGTTCGGGCACCAACGGCGGCGCCGTCAGAAGTGCCGCCCGCAACGAGAGGTGTGGTCATGCAAGACGCGCTCAACGAGGGCCTGAAGCAGGGACGCAAGTGGCTCATGGTGTCGGGGGTTCTGGCCGTGATCGCGGGAACGATCGCGATCATCGTGCCGGCGGTCGCCTCCGTGACGGTCGCGATCTTCATCGGCTGGATGCTGCTGTTCGGCGCGATCTTCCTGCTCGTCGACGCATTCGCCGTGCGCGAGGCCGGGCGGATCATCCTGCACCTGCTGCTGGCGCTCGTCGCCGGCGCCGCAGGCCTGGGGCTGCTGCTCGCGCCGCTGAGAGGGACGTATACGCTCACCGTCCTGCTCGTCATGTGGTTCGCGATCACCGGCGTGATGCGGATCGCGATGGCGGTCGCCGAGCGCGGCACGCCGAACGCCGGCTGGATGGGTGCCAACGGCGTCGTCACGCTGCTGCTGGCGGTCCTGATCGGCGCCGAGCTGCCGGAGTCCTCGGACTGGGCGATCGGCCTGCTCGTCGGGATCGACTTCCTCTTCTACGGCTTCGGCGCGATCGCCGCCGCGTCGGCGCTCAAGCGCGGCGAGGTCGTGGGCGGTGAGCCGACGGCGCCGCCGGTGGCGCCAGGCGGGCCCGCCACCGCCTGACGGCGCTGACGGCGCCGGCATCCCGCCAGGCGGCGTCCTCGCCGGTTCACGTGCGAAGCACGCTTCACCGGCTGCGTCCTTGCCTGGCGGGCGCCGGCATCCGTCAGTCCAGTGGTGCGCTCAGAGCAGCGCCGGCAGCACGCGTTCGCGGACGGTCGTCTCGAACGCGTGCTGCCGGTAGGGCGCGAGCAGCGCGGCGGCGCGCTCGGCGTAGTCGCCGTCGGGCGCGTCGAGCGCCGCGCGGATCGCGCCCGCGAGCTCGTCGCTCACGAGGCGCGGGTCGAGCGCGCGCGCGAGCGCGAGCGCCGGATAGGGGCCGGACGCCGGCGTCGTCACGAGTCGGCAGCCGTCGGCAAGCGCCTCGAGCTGCGCGATTCCGAAGTCCTCGTGGCGTGGCGCGGCCACGAACGCGCGCGCGCGCCGCAGCAGGGCGCGGTACTCCCGCGGCGGCAACAGACCCGTTCCCTCGGCGCCCTCGCCGAGCGGTCCGGCCGGTTGGCCGGCGACGAGCAGCGTCTCGCCCGCTCGGCGCGCCTGACGCCAGGCGGTGAGGATGCGCGCGAGGCCCTTCTTCTCGGCGTCGGCCGCGTAGGCGAGTGCGGCGACGTCGCGCTCGGGCGTCGGCGTGAGTGGTCCGGATGGCTCCACCGGCACCGGCAGCACGACCGCCGGTGTCGTGCGTGCCCGTCCACCGTCCAGCGCCGTCAGCCCGCCCTCGCTCATCGGCAGCAGCAGCGGCGCTGCGGCGACGCGCCGCCGCTCGACCGGCCGCTGCCACAAGCCGTGACGCCCCGGCCGGTTCTGCGCGGCCGGCGAGTCGAACCAGATCGCCCCGGGCCGCGGACCGAGCAGCGCCGCGGTCGCGGAGGCGTAGATCAAGGCGCGCGGCCGGTGCGCCGCGATGCCTCTCACCGCGGCCCTGCGTGCGGCGCGTGCCTGCACGAGGTCCGTCGCCATGAACGTGCGCACCTCGGGAATCGGATCCTGCCCGCCTGCCGTTGCCACGGCAGCCCGCGCCCCGGCGCGCTCGATCGCCGCCGCGAGCGCCGGCACGGCCCCGCGCCAGCCGGCGGTCGTCGGCAGGGCGACGACGAGCACGTCCACTTCCGCTGCCGGATCGCTCACGCCTGCCCGCGTCGCACCGGGTTCGCGTCCTCGAACTGCCACATGTTCGCCTTGAAGCCGGGCGTGCGGACGAGCTGGATCGGCCGCAGGGGCGAGGTGCGCTCGACGTAGTAGCGCACGCCGTCTCGCTCCTCGATCGCCGTCACCGCCGCGTCCTGCCGTCGCCACGAGAGCGCCCACACGATCGTGAAGCCGGTGGCGATCGCAGCCACCTGCGGGAACACGAGCGCGAGGCCGCCGGCGAGCACCGTGGACAGCAGCAGCGGCCACAGGCGGTTCAGCAGCATGCGGCCGGGGCGCACCTCCGGCAGCGCCTTCGTCGATCTGGCGGCCGCGAGCAGCCGTGCGATCGGCGGCGAGGTCTCCGCGCGCCGGCCGAGCACCGTCCCGACGATCGCCGCGAGCAGCCACCAACCGGCCGCGAAGGGGACGAGCAGCGGATCGTCGTGCGAGCCGGCGCTGGCGACAGTGATCGCCGCCAGCAGCGTGGCGGCGGCGGCGCTCGTCATGACGGTCGCCTTGAGAAAGTCCGTGAAGGGCATCGTGTGGCGGCCGGGCGGGGCGGGAGGAGTCCGGTCCTCAGTCCGCGAGCAGGCCCTCGAGCAGCGCCCGCACGCCGCCGGGTCCGTCGACGACGAGGTCGGCCTCGCTCGCCAGCTCGGACGGTCCCTCGTCTGAGCTGACGCAGACGCGCAGTCCGTGCTTCAGCGTGCCCGCCGCGACGAGCTCCCCGAGCCCGCGGAAGGCGTCGCGGTCGGTCGCGTCGTCGCCGACGTAGACGGCCGCGTCGAACCCGTCGCCGGTCTCGGCCAGGTCGGTCAGAAAGCTCACGATCCCGGCGCCCTTGTCCATCCGCACGGGCGGTCGCACCTCCAGCACCTTGCGGCCCCAGTGCGTGCGCAGGCCGACCTGCTCGGCGCGCGCAGCGATCGCGTCGATCGCGGCCCGCGCCGCCTCCTCGTCCGGCGCCCCGCGCCAGTGGAAGGCGACGATCGAGCCCTTGTCCTCGATCCGCACGCGCAGGCGGCGCAGCTCCGGCGTGTCGGCCTCGCGCCCGAATTCCTGGATGCGGCGGCTCCAGTCGCGCACGGCCGGGTCGAGCTCCGGTTCCGTGCCG
>DATHEP010000399.1:0-4233 GCA_035318525.1 Conexibacter sp. | reverse complement strand
GTCGAAGCCGAGAGGGCCAGGGCCGCATCCCGGCGCGAGAGTCGAACAGCTCGTCGTCAGAGACGTCAGAATCGGCGAAGGCGAGGAGATCCGCGCCGGCGACACCGGCGTCTTCGACTTCATAGGCACCGATTACATCAGCGGCAGATCGCTCGACTTCTCGTGGCACAGAAGAAGACCGTTCGAGACCGAAGTCGAATCGACCGTCGTGATCGGCGGCTGGGCGCAGGGGATCCCCGGCATGAGAGTCGGCGGTCGGCGGCAGATACTCGTTCCGCCCGCGCTCGGCTTCACGGACCAGTTCAGCGAACTCCAGGGCGCGACGACCTACTTCGACGTCGTGCTGCTCGGCGTCAGACCGTTGAGACCGCCCGCGCTCGCGGAAAGAACCACGGAAGCACCACCCGCCGAATAGCGGATCCGACGACTCACGGCAGGCGCGCGGGGCCGGTGTGACGCCCGCGCGCCGGCCGACGACGCCCCAGCATCCATGCCGTGCGGCGAATCGGGCGGGGCCTCTCCCGCTCGCACCGGCGCATGCGACCGGCGACGCGTGCGAAGGTCCCCCGCCGCACGAGTTCGAGGAGCTGAGGAACGCATGGCACAAGGCACGATCGTCTCCGGCCGCACGGCCGTCATCACCGGCGCGGGATCCGGCATAGGGCGCGCGATGGCGCAGCGGCTCGCGCGCCATGGCTGCCCGGTCGCGATCTGCGACTGGAACGAGGACGACCTGCAGGAGACGGCCTCCACGATCGACGGGCCGGCGCTCGCGCGCAGACTCGACGTGCGCGACCGCGGCGGGCAGATGGCCTTCGCGGCGGACGTCAAGGAGTGGGCGCCGACGCCGCTCGGGTTGGTCTTCAACAACGCCGGCGTGACCGTCTCGCAGACAGCCGCCGAGGCGGCGCCCGAGGACGACGAGTGGGTGATCGACGTGAACCTGTGGGGCGTCATCCACGGGACGCGCGCGTTCCTGCCGATCCTGCTGGCGCAGGACGCCGGCGCGATCGTGAACGTCTCCAGCGTCTTCGGTTTGATCGGCTATCCGACGCAGAGCGCCTACTGCGCCTCGAAGTTCGCCGTGCGCGGGTACACCGAGTCGCTGCGCCACGAGCTGCGCGAGACCGGGGTCCGCGCGATCGCCGTCCACCCCGGCGGGATCAAGACGAACATCGTCGAGCACGCACGCTTCCACGTCGACGACCGCGGCAACAGAGACCACACGGTCCTCAGAAGCGAGTTCAGAAGAGTCGCGCGCACGTCGCCGGACAAGGCGGCGGAGATCATCCACACCGGCGTCGAGCGTGGGAAGGACCGCATCCTCGTCGGGCCGGACGCCGGCTTCCTGTCGCTGCTGACGCGCGTCGCGCCGGTGCGCTACTTCGACGTCATGAAGCGGATCGAGCCGTTCCTGCGGAGATAGGCAGCACCGTCACCGGCCCCTCGAGCCACAGCCAGGCGCGGTCGCCGGGATGCCACGGGTTGATGCCGAGGCCGCGCCAGTGCAGGCGGTCGCCGCTGTCCTCAAGCTCGACGACCAGCAACTGGTCGTGGCCGTAGTACTCGCGCTCGACGACGCGCGCCGGCAGCGCGTGAGCGCCTGCCTCGGCGCGTGAGCCGAGACCGAGCGCCTCGGGGCGGATCAGCACCTCGACGTCGCCGCGATGCTCGCCGCCGCACGGCACGGCGCCGAGCGCCGTCTCGACGCGGCCCGCGCCGTCGGCGATGCCGGGCAGCACGTCGACGGCGCCGAGGAAGCCGGCGACCCAGCGGCTGACCGGGTCGAGGTAGACCTCCTCCGGCGAACCGACCTGCTCGACGACGCCGGCGCGCATGATCGCGACGCGGTCGGCGAGGCTCAGCGCCTCCTCCTGGTCGTGCGTCACGAGCAGCCCGCTGACGCCGCTGTCGGCGAGGATCCGCCGCAGCTCGCCGCGCACCTGCTGGCGCAGGACCGCGTCGAGGTTCGAGAAGGGCTCGTCGAGCAGCACGACCTCGGGCCGCGCCGCGAGCGCACGCGCGAGCGCGACGCGCTGCTGCTGGCCGCCCGACAGCTCGTGCGGGCGGCGCGTGCCCAGGCCGTCGAGGCCGACGAGCTCGAGCAGCTCCGCGACGCGCGCGGCGTCGGGGCGACGGCCGAGCGCGTACCCGATGTTGCCGGCGACGTCGAGGTGCGGGACGAGCGCGTAGTCCTGGAAGACCATCCCGACGCGCCGGCGCTCGGGCGCGAGGTAGGTCCCGCCGCCGCGGCCTGCCTCCGCGACGGTGCGGCCGGCGATCGCCACGAGGCCCGCGTCGGGGCGCTCGAAGCCGGCGACGAGCCGCAGCAGCGTCGTCTTGCCGCAGCCGCTCGGGCCGAGCACGGCGGTCAGCGAGCCGGCCGGCACGGTCAGCTCGACGCCGGCGACCGCCTCGACGGCGCCGAACGCCTTGCGCACGTCGCGGCAGGCGATCGCGTCGGGCCGGGCTCCGGCCTGCTCGGCGGTCGCGCTCATCGCTCCCGCCCCAGCAGCAGCGTGAGCGGCGGCACCGAGACGAGCAGCAGCGCGAGCGCCGGCAGCGCGGCGCGCTCGTAGGCGGACAGGCTCGTCTGCTGCCACAGCAGCGTCGCGAGCGTGTCGAAGCCGGTCGGCGCCAGCAGCAGCATTGCCGGCAGCTCCTTGATCGCGGTCAGGAAGACGAGTGCGGCGCCGGCGAGGATACCCGCGCGCGTCAGCGGAGCGAGGACGGTCCAGCCGATCGCGAGCGGTCCGCGCCCCATCCCCCGCGCGGCCTCCTCGAGCGATGGCGGCACCTGCAGCAGCGTCGCGCGCAGCGCGCCGAGCGCGAGCGGCACGTACAGCACGACGAGCGCGAAGACGGCCATCCCGAGCGTCTGGTAGGCCCACGGCGCGACGCGGATGCCGAGGAAGACGAGCGCAAGCGCGACGACGAGGTGCGGCAATGCGTAGCCGGCGTGGTGGGCGCCGTCGACCGCGCGCACGATCCGCCGACCGCCGTAGCGCGCGCCGAGCCGCGCCGCCGGCAGCGCGACGAGCACCGCGATGCCGGCTGCCAGCCCGGCTGTCAGCAGCGAGTTGCCGGCCGCCTCGCCGATCTCGCCCCAGGCGATCGACTCGCTCGCGTCCGGCCACGCCCACGCGATCAGCACGCCGACCGGCAGCACGAGCGTGATCGCGACGAGCGCCCCAAGGAACGCGAGCGCCGGCCACTTCCAGCGACCGAGCGGCGCGCGCGCCGCCGGGCGGATCGAGCCGGGCGCCGCGCGGTGGTAGCTGCCGCGCCGGCGCACGCGACCCTCGAGCGCGAGCAGCACCACCATCAGCGCCACCAGCAGGAAGGCGAGCGCCGCGGCGCCGGTGCGGTCGAAGCTCGCGCGATAGGACTGGTGGATCACGCGCGTGAAGGAGTCGAAGCGCAGGATCGAGACGGCGCCGAAGTCGCTCAGCGTGTACAGCGCGACGAGCAGCGCACCCGCGCCGAGCGCCGGCACGAGCTGCGGCAGCACGACCGTGCGCGCGACGCGCCACGGCCCGGCCCCCATGCCTCGCGCCGCCTCCTCCAGCGCCGGGTCGAGCCGGCGCAGCGCGGCGCGCGCGGGCAGCAAGACGAGCGGGTACGTGAAGAGCGTCAGCACGACGAACGCGCCGCCGAAGCCGTAGATGCTCGGCAGGCGCTCAATCCCGAGCGGCCCCGCGAGCGTGTCCTGCAGCAGCCCGCGCGGGCCGAACGCGGCGACGAACAGGTACGCGCCGATGTAGCTCGGCACGACGAACGGCAGGACCGTCAGGACCGCCCACGTGCGGCGGCCCGGGACGTCGCTGCGGACGGTGAGCCAGGCGAGCGGCAGCGCGAGCGCGGTCGCGCCGGCGGCGACCGCGCCGGCGAGCGCGAGGCTGCGCAGCAGCAGTTGCAGCGTGCGCTCGCGCCACAGCGCCTCGAAGGCGGCGCCCGCGTCGCCGGCGACGACGATCAGCAGGTACGCGCCCGGCAGTGCGACGGCCGCGCCGACGAGCAGCGCGGCCGCGAGCAGCGGGACGGGGAGCCGGCGGACGGCCCCTCGCGGGCGGACGGCGGTGACGCTCAGAGGACTCCGGCTCTCTCCAGCAGCTCGAGCGTGCCCTGGAGGTCGTCGATGTCGGCGAGGTTCACGTCCGGCTGCTCGATCGAGGCGAGCGCCGGGAGCGAGCTGAGCGGTCTCACACCGGCCGCGATCGGGTACTCGGCGGT
>DATHEP010000398.1:0-2882 GCA_035318525.1 Conexibacter sp. | reverse complement strand
GATGGCCGTCTTCACCCAGGTCGGCGCGGACACGTCGCTGTGGCTGCTCGGCGGCGCGGCGTTCGTGATCGGCCTCGGGATGGGCGCGACGATGATGCCGACGATGGCGAGCGCCTACCAGACGCTCACGCGGCCGCAGGTCGCGCGCGCGACGACCGCGTTCAACATCATCCAGCGCGGCGGCGGTGCGGTCGGCATCGCGCTGCTGTCAGTCGTGCTCGCCAACCAGCTCGCGGCACAGCTTCCCGGCGCGGCCGGCGCCGGCGAGGGACTGGCGGCGGCGCAGCAGGCGTCGGCGACCGCGCGAGCACAGACGGCTCCGCTGATCGCGGAGGCGTTCGGGCACACGTTCACGTGGGCAGTCGTGCTGATCCTGCTGGCGCTGATCCCGGCGTGGTTCCTTCCGTGGAGCAAGCCCCCCGCGTCTGAGGCGCCGCCGGTCCCCGCGCGCGAGGAGGAGCCCGCGCCGGTGCCCGTCGAGGTCTGAGTGCCGTCAGCCGGTGGCGCCGTCCTGCGCTGAGGTCGCCTGACGACCTCGCGCCAGGACGGCGGTCGCGCCGGGCTGCTCAGGCTCCCGCGCCGACCTGCCGATACGTCCAGGGATGGACATCGACTTCGCCGAGCTGCTGCTCGAGGTCGTCGACCGACGGGCGTCCGACCTCCACCTCACCGCCGGCGCGCCGCCGATGGTGCGCGTGCGCGGGCGCCTGGCCGCGGTCGACGGCTACCCGACGCTGACGCCGACCGACACGCGGGAGATCGTCTACTCGATCCTCTCCAACGACCAGCGCCAGAAGCTGGAGAACAACTGGCAGCTCGACTTCGCCTACCAGATCCCCGGCCGCGCGCGCTTCCGCGTGAACGCCTACTTCCAGCGCTCCGCCCTCGGCGCCGCCTTCCGCCTGATCCCGTTCGAGATCGCGCCGCTGGAATCGCTCGGGCTGCCGCCGGCGGTGGCGGAGTTCGCGAACCGCCCGCGCGGGCTGGTGCTCGTGACCGGCCCGACCGGCTCCGGCAAGTCGACCACGCTCGCCTCGCTGGTCGACGTCATCAACTCCTCGCGCGAGGAGCACATCATGACGATCGAGGACCCGATCGAGTTCCTCCATCGCCACAAGAGATGCATCGTCAACCAGCGCGAGCTGGGGGCTGACGCGACGACCTTCGCGGAGGCGCTGAAGGCCGCATTGCGCCAGGACCCGGACGTGATCCTCGTCGGCGAGATGCGCGACATGGAGACGATCTCGACCGCGATCACCGCCGCGGAGACCGGCCACCTCGTGTTCGCGACGCTGCACACGCAGGACACGCCGCAGACGATCGACCGCATCGTCGACGTGTTCCCCGGCTACCAGCAGGGCCAGATCCGCACCCAGCTCGCGATCGGCCTGCAGGGCATCCTCACGCAGCAGCTCCTGCCGACCGCCGACGGTGCCGGCCGCTGCGTCGCGACCGAGGTGCTCGTGCCGACGCCGGCCGTGCGCAACCTGATCCGCGAGGGCAAGACGCACCAGATCTACTCGGTCCTGCAGACCGGCGGCGCGCAGGGCATGCAGACGATGGACGCCTCGCTCGCCGGGCTCGTAAGGGCGGGTCGCATCACGCGGCAGCTCGCCGACTCGCGCTCGACGACGCCGGACGAGCTGCGGCGGCTGCTGAGCGGCGGCGGGGCGGCCGTGCCTGCGGCCGGGGCGATGGCCACGGTCTGATGGTTGATTCCACGATCTCGCGACGCGAGGTACACGCTGGGCGGCGCTGGGCGCCTCGCGGCGTCTCGCCGATGCCACCGGCATCGCCTTCGACACCGCGCGTCGCCCAGCATCCGCCCATCGTGTCCCTCGCATCCACGAATCTCGTGGAATCAACCATCTAGGAGCGCCGCGTGGCCACCTACGTCTTCAAGGCGATCGACCTCGCCGGCGGCAGCGCGAAGGGCGAGGTCGAGGCGGCCTCCAAGCAGGCGGTCGCCGACCAGCTGAAGTCGCGCGGCCTCGTCGTCGTCGACATCAGCGACAAGCACAGCTCCAAGGAGCTGAACATCACGCTGTTCGAGCGACTCAGAGCGGCCGACCTGACGATCGCCACGCGCCAGCTCGCGACGATGGTCGCCTCCGGCATGACGCTGCTGCGCGCGCTCTACGTGCTGGAGGAGCAGACCGAGGCCAGAATCCTCAGAGACGCGTTGGTGGGGGTGCGCAAGGACGTCGAGGCGGGCCTGCTGTTCTCCGCCGCGCTCGCGCGCCACCCGAAGGTCTTCAACCCGCTGTACGTCGCGATGGTCGAGTCGGGGGAGACCGGCGGCCGCCTCGACGAGGCGCTGCTGCGCGTCGCCGACCAGCTCGAGAAGGACGACGCGCTGCGCCGCCAGGTCAAGTCCGCGATGGTCTACCCGACGGTCATCTTCAGCTTCGCTGCGGTCGTGCTGATCGCGATGGTCGCGTTCCTCGTGCCGGTGTTCCAGAAGACGTTCGAGGAGTTCGGCAGCGACCTGCCGGCGATCACGAAGGTCACGGTCACGATGTCCGACATCGTGACCGGGAAGTGGTACCTGCTGATCGGCGGCGTCGTGGCCGTCGTCGTGGCGTTCCGCCGCTGGAAGGGCTCATCGTGGGGGCGGCCGCAGTGGGACAGGATGCGGCTCAAGACACCGTTCAAGATCGGCCCGGTCGTGCAGAAGATCGCGCTCGCGCGCTGGTCGCGCACGTTCTCGGCGCTCTACTCCGCCGGCGTGCCGATCATGCAGGCGATCGAGGTCACCGGGCAGACCGCGGGCAACGTCGTGCTGGAGGAGGCGATGGACTCCGTCATCGAGTCCGTCAAGTCCGGCGGCTCGATCGCCGCGCCGCTCAAGGACAGCCCGATCTTCCCGCCGATGGTCGCGC
>DATHEP010000397.1:0-14160 GCA_035318525.1 Conexibacter sp. | reverse complement strand
GGCGTCGCGGTCGAGTTCGTTGAACGGCAGGTGGGGCGCGGCCTTGAAGGAGATCGCGATCTCGGTCGCGCGACGCGGCAGGCGCTTGCCGCTGCGCAGGTAGAACGGGACGCCGGCCCAGCGCCAGTTGTCGATGCCGAGCCGCACGGCGGCATACGTCTCGGTGGGCGAGGTGTCTGGGACGCCCTCCTCCTCGCGATAGCCGGGGACCGCCTCGCCGCCGATCCAGCCGGCCGTGTACTGCCCGCGGACCGCATCGCATGCCGGGTCGAGTGGGCGGACGGCCTCGAGCGCCTTCGCCTTCTCGTCGCGCACGAGGTCGGCCTCGAAGCTCGCCGGCGGCTCCATCGCCACCAGCGACAGCAGTTGCAGCGCATGGTTCTGGATCACGTCGCGCAGCGCGCCGGCCTTGTCGTAGTAGCCCGCGCGGCGGCCGATCCCGAGATCCTCGGCGACGGTGATCTGCACCTGGTCGATCGCCGTGCGGTTCCACAGCGGCTCGAAGATCCCGTTCGCGAAGCGGAACACGAGCAGGTTCTGGACCGTCTCCTTGCCGAGGTAGTGGTCGATGCGGAAGACCTGGCGCTCGTCGAACGCCGCCCCGATCCGCGCGTTCAGCTCCTGCGCCGACGCGAGGTCGTGGCCGAACGGCTTCTCGACCAGCAGGCGCGTCGGCGGGTCGGCATCGCGGCCGAGGCCGACGTCGTGCAGCGCCTGCGCGATGCCGGCGAAGAGGTCCGGGGAGACGGCGAGGTAGAAGAGCCGCTGCGAGGGGGCGCCGTCATCACGGTCCCCCGCGTCCAGGCGCTCGGCGAGCGCGCGGAAGAGGTCGGCGCTGCCGAACGCGCCGGCGACGACGTCGATGCGCGGCTCGAGCACGTCCCACAGCGCCGGCTCGAGCGCCGTGCGCGCGTGCGCGTCGATCGCCTCGCGCGCGTGGGCGCGGAAGCCCGCCTCGTCGTGGCCCTCGCGCGCGACCGCGACGATGCGGAAGCGCTCCGGCAGGCGCCCGTCGGCGAGCAGGTCGTAGACCGCAGGCAGCAGCTTGCGCGCGGCGAGGTCGCCGGTGCTGCCGAACATGACGAGCGTCGACGGCGGCGGCAGCCGCTCGTCGACGTCCTGCGCGAACGGGTTCGCGGTCGGTGCCTGCGCTGCGCTCACGCGAGCGCGTCGGCGAGCGCGGCGATCGCGGCGGCCGCGCCTCCGGCGGGCAGCTCGACGCGCAGGAACGGCAGCTCGTGCGAGCGCAGCGCCTGCCCGTCGCCGATCGCCTGCGCGCGCACGAGCGCGGCGAAGTCGTAGCCGGCGCCGGGGATGTCGACCTCGGTGCCGCTCGTGTCGACGAGCTGCAGGAACACGCCGGTCGGCGGCCCGCCCTTGTGCAGTTGGCCGGTCGAGTGCAGGAAGCGCGGCCCGTAGCCGACGGTCGTCGCGGCGTGCGTGCGACGGCGGATCGCCGTGCGCAGCGCGGTCAGCGCCTCGTCCACGGCGGCGTCCGGCGCCAGGTAGGCCATCGTCGCGACGTACGCGCCCGTGCCGGCGCGCGCGTCGAGCAGCTCGCGCAGCGCGGCGGCGGCCTCGTCGCCGCTCACGCGGGCGGGCGGGACCGCGTCCGCCTCCGGGAACGCCCGGTCGCGCACGTACGCCTCGATCGTGGCGACCGTCAGGTCCTTCGCCGACTGCACGTTCGGCTGGTCGAAGGCGTTGATGCCGATCACTGCGCCGGCGATCGCGACCGCCAGCTCGAAGTGGAAGAACAGCGCGCCGAGGTCGAGCGGCTCGCCGAACGGGAAGGCGATCACCGGGTGGCCGGCCGCGCCGAGCGCGTCGAGCTTGGCGGCGACGTTCGCGTCGCCCTCGCCCGTCGTGTCGTGCAGGTGGACGAAGACGCGGTCCTCGCCGTACTCGGCGGGATCGGCGAGCGGCTCGTCGGCAATCGGGACGATCCCCTTGCCGTGCTTGCCGGTCGACTCGGCGACGAGCTGCTCGAGCCACAGTCCGAGCGGCGAGAGCGGTGGGTCGACGACGAACGTCAGCTTGTCGCGTCCCAGCCTCGCCAGCTCGCCGAGTGCGAGCCCGAGCCACAGCGCCGGCGCGTCGCCGGGCGGCAGCGACGGGTCGGCTGCCCTCGCGGCGACCTCCGCCCGCTCCAGCAGGCCGCGCACGTCGGCGCCGATCAGCGCGGCCGGGATGACGCCGAACGCCGACAGCGCCGAGTAGCGCCCGCCGATGTCGGATGCGCCGTGGAAGACGGCGCGGAAGCCCTCCTCCTGCGCGAGCGCCTCCAGCGCGGTGCCCGGGTCGGTCACCGCCGCCCACTGCCTTCCGTCCGGCACGAGCGCGTGGAAGTGGGCGTGCATCGAGCGCGGCTCGAGCGTCCCGCCCGACTTCGAGGAGACGAGGAACAGCGTCTTGTCGAGCGGCAGCTTCGCCTCAAGGCCGGCGACCGCGTCCGGGTGGGTCGAGTCGAGCACGTGCAGGCGCAGCGCGTCGTCGGCCGCGCCGAATGTCTGCCACAGCACCTCGGGCGCGAGGGAGGAGCCGCCCATCCCGAGCAGCGCGCAGTCGGTGAAGCCGTCGGCGCGCAGCCCGGCGGCGAACGCGAGCACGTCGTCGAGGTGCTCGAGCGACTGCTCGGCGATCGTCAGCCAGCCGAGGCGCTCGGACGGCTTGTCGTCTCCGGTCGCCCACAGCGAGTCGTCTTTCGACCAGACGCGCCGCAGCACGCCCTCGTCGCGCGCCCACGCCGCGCGGGCGCCGATCGCGCGCGCCTGCTCGTCGGTCAGACGCGCCTCGACGCTCGCCGGCTCGCCCGCCAGCACGGCGGCGCGGCGCCGCTCGATCCCGTCAAGCAAGGTCCGCATCGCGCTCGCGAAGCTCTCGATCCCCGCCTCCAGCAGCTCCTCCGTCACCTCGTCGAGTGACACGCCGGCCGCCTCGACCGCGGCGATCGCGGCGTGCGCGTCGGGCGCGGCGTCGGGCAGCAGCGGCTCGCGCACCTCGCCGTGATCCTGGTAGGCGAGCAGCGTCGCCAGCGGCATCGTGTTCACCGTCTCCGGTCCGGCCAGCTCGGCGACGTACTTGACGTCGGAGTAGGCCGGGTCCTTCGTCCCGGTCGAGGCCCACAGCAGGCGCTGCGGCCGCGCGCCCTGCGCCCGCAGGGCGGCGAAGCGCTCGCCGGCGACGAGCTCCTGCCAGCGCTCGTAGGCGAGCTGCGCGTTGGCGACCGCGGCGGTGCCGCACAGCCGCTCGGCCCCGCCGCCGAGCGCCTTGAGGCGCTTGTCGACTGCGGTGTCCACGCGCGAGACGAAGAACGATGCGACCGACGCGATCCCGTCGACCGGCTTGCCCGCCGCGGCGCGGTCCTCGAGCCCGGCCAGCCACGCCTCGGCGATCGCCGCCCACGCCTCGAGCGAGAACAGCAGCGTGACGTTGATGTTGATCCCCTCGGCGATCGCCGCCCGAATCGCCGGAGCCCCCTCCGGCGTGCCGGGGATCTTGATCATCACGTTCGGACGGTCGGTGCGCGCCCACAGGTCGCGGGCCATCGCAAGTGTGGCCGCCGTGTCCCGCGCCACGTCCGGCGCGACCTCGAGCGAGACGTAGCCGTCGACGCCACCCGTACGCTCCCACACCGGCCGCAGCACGTCGGCGGCGCCCTGCACGTCCTCGACCGCGAGCGTCCAGTAGATCTCCGGCACGCCGTCGCCGTTGTGCGTCAGCTCGGCGAGCCGCTCGTCGTAGTCGGGGCTGCCGAGGATCGCCTGCTCGAAGATCGATGGGTTGGACGTCACTCCGACCACGCCGTCCTCGCGCACGAGTCGCTCCAGCTCGCCGCCGGTCAGCATCGAGCGACGGATCGAGTCGAGCCAGGCGCTCGTACCGAGCTCGGCGAGCCGGCCGATCGGGGTCGTAGCGGGGACGGTGCTCATGGGCGGGTCTCCTCTGTGGTCGATGCCCGTGGCGGTTCGGACGTCGGTTCGGGTGGCAGTCCGTCGAGGCCGTCGCGCTCCAGCGCGGCCACCTCGTCGAGGCGGCGGCGGTGGCGCTCGGCCCCGCTGAACGTCGCGGCGGCGAACGTGCGCACGAGCTCGACCGCGAGCTCGGGGCCGATCACGCGCGCGCCGAGACACAGCACGTTGAGGTCGTCGTGCTCGACGCCCTGGTGCGCGGTGTACGTGTCGTGGACGGTCGCCGCGCGCACGCCGGGCAGCTTGGTCGCAGCGACCGAGACGCCGGCGCCCGAGCCGCACACGAGCACGGCGCGCTCGGCGCCGTCGGCGAGCGCCCGTGCGACGGCGGCCGCCGCGTACGGATAGTCGTCGTAGGTGCCCGCGTCGACGACCGCGTGGCCGTCGCCCTCCAGTGCGGCCACGACGGCGTCGCGCAGCGGCGCACCGGCGTGGTCGAAGCCGCAGACGACCCTCATGGCACGGAGGCTACATGCCGCGGCGCCGGGCTTCCGGCCCGGCTCATGCGTCTCGGCGAATGGCGTAGCGCAGGTAGAGCGAGCCGGCCCGCTCGAGCGCCCACGTGAGCGTCAGCTCGTCCGGCTCCGCGAGCGGCGGGCCGGAGCTCATCGTCGGTCCGGCACCGCCGCCGGCGAGCTGCGGGGCGAGCGTTAGGAACAGCTCGTCGACGAGCCGCTCGTGCAGCAGCGCGCTCATCAAGGTCGGCCCGCCCTCGCACAGGACCGAGCGCACGCCGTGGTCGGCGCGCAGCAGCCGCATAGCGCTCGTGAGCGTCAACTCCGTCGCGTCGAGCGCTACCAACTCGACTTGCGCGGCGCACTGCGGCGGCGGCGTACCCGTGGGGACGAAGGCGACGATGCGCGCCTCGGGCACCTCGAACAGCGGCGCATCGAGCGGCAGCTCGCCGCTGCGCGACACGAGCGCGAAGAGGGGCTCCGGTGCGAGCCCGATCGCCTCGCGCGCGGCGCGCAGCTCGGGCCGTCTGACGGCGCGGCCGTAGCGCTCGATGCGCAGCGTGCGCGTGCCGATCAGGAGCGCGTCGACCTGCGTGCGCAGGCGGCGGAAGATCTCCATGTCGCCGTCGTCGCCGATCGCGCCGGAGCGGCCGTCGATCGTCGCGCGGCCGTCCGCGGTCGTTGCGAAGTTCGTGATCAGCCACGGCCGCTCGGCGTGCGCGCACGCGGCAAGTCCGAGGTCGCCCAGCAGCTCGGCGCTGTCGACCGGGCCCGGATCGGGGAGGAGGCGGCGCAGCTCCATCGCGCCGAACGCTAGCGTCCGGCGCGATGCCGGCACGCGACGGGTCGTTCGAGGTCAGCTCCCGGCTGGGCGCCCCGGCCGCCGAGGTGTGGGCGTTCGCGACGACCGCCGCGGGGATCAACGAGGAGCTGATGCCGATCGTGCGCATGACCGTGCCGCGCGGCCTCGGCGGCGAGTTCGGCCTCGCCGACGTGGTCGCTCCGCGCCGCCTCGGGCGCAGCTGGCTGCTGCTCGGCGGACTGATTCCCTTCGACTACGACGACATCGGCATCGAGCGGATCGGCCCGGGCCTCGCATTCAGCGAGCGCTCGACGATGCTCAGCCAGCGGGCGTGGCACCACGACCGCAGCGTCGAGCCGCTCGGCGAGGCCACGTGCGTCGTCACCGACCGCATCCGCTTCGTACCGCGCGTGCCGGGGATCGCGCCGCTGTTGAGACCCGTCTTCCAGTTCACGTTCCGCCATCGGCACCGCCGCCTGCGCCGCCGCTTCGGCGCGGCCCGCTGATAGCGTCCGCGCGCGGCGGCCCCCGCGTTGTCCCCGAACGCCGCCCTCTCCATGACTCCAGCCGATCAGCTCAGCCGTCCTGACCGTAACCTCGCGCTCGAGCTCGTGCGCGTCACCGAGGCCGCCGCGCTCGCCGCCGCCCGCCTCGTGGGCCGCGGCGACAAGGAGGCGGCTGACCAGGCCGCCGTCGACGCAATGCGCTTCGTGCTCGACTCCGTGCCGATGGACGGCCTCGTCGTGATCGGCGAGGGCGAGAAGGACGAGGCGCCGATGCTCTACAACGGCGAGCAGATCGGCAACGGCACGCCGCCGCAGGTCGACATCGCCGTCGACCCGCTGGAGGGGACGCGCCTGACGGCGCTCGGGATGCCGAGCGCGCTCGCGGTGATCGCGCTCGCCGAGCGCGGCTCGATGTTCGACCCCGGCCCGTGCGTCTACATGGAGAAGATCGCCGGCGGGGAGGAGATCGCCGACCTGCTGAGCCTCGACCGGCCGCTGCCGGAGACGCTGAGACTGATCGCCGAGCGCAAGGGCATGGGCATCGGCGACGTGACGGTCGTGATGCTCGACCGCCCGCGCCACGAGGAGGCGATGAAGCAGGTCCGCGAGGCGGGAGCGCGCATCCGCCTGATCCTCGACGGCGACGTCTCCGCCGCACTGCTCGCGGTCAGCGAGCGCTCGCCCGTCGACCTGCTGTGGGGCATAGGGGGTACTCCAGAGGGCGTCATCTCGGCGGCCGCGCTCAAGTGCATGGGCGGTCAGCTGCTCGGGCGCCTGTGGCCGCGTAACGACGAGGAGAGAAGAGCGGCGCTCGACGCCGGCTACGACCTCGACAGAGTCCTCACGAGCGACGACCTGTGCGCGGGCGACGACGTCTTCTTCTCCGCCACCGGCGTCACCGACGGCGACGTGCTGCAGGGCGTCCGCTACCGCGGCAGAGGCGCGACGACCGAATCGCTCGTCATGCGCTCGCGCTCCGGCACGGTGCGCCGCGTGCACGCGCGCCACGACCGCGCGAAGCTGCGCACGGTCACCGGCGAGCGCTACGGCTGAGTCGCGCCCGCGCCCGCATCCGCGGGTGGCCCGGCAGGCGGTGCGAGCGGTGGGTCCGGCACGTCGTCGATCCCCAACCCGACGTACGCAGCCACCCGCGACTCGGCCAGGTCGAGCCGTGCCAGCGACCGCAGGAAGCCGTACGTCACGAGCACGTGGATGCGCGACTGCGTGATGCGGTACACGGGCCGGCTGAGGCGGCGCGCGATCGAGGGGTAGAAGTTCGCCACCTCGACCTCCACGCGGATCCGCCCGAGCCCGTCACCCGGTGACGGCAGCCGCTGGACGTCGATCTGCAGGTAGCCGTCGCGGTTGTGCCCGCGCCGCTGCACGAGCAGGCCATCCTCGATCCGCCAGCGGACGCTCCCGCGCTCTTCGTCCATCGCGTACTCCGGCGCCTTGAAGCGCAGCAGCCGCAGCGGCCGGCGCAGCAGCACGACGGTGCGCTGCCCGTCGCAGTAGTCGACGCGGATCAACCCGAGCGTGACGTGCGTCAGGAAGCGCCAGTACGTGCGCGCGAGCCGCTCGAGCTGCGTCGGGCTCCACAACTCCTCGAGTGCCGCGGCCGGCAGCGTCAGCTCCCCCGCCTGGATCGAGCGCACGGTGCCCTCCGCGCCCATCGTCGTGTCGTCGTCGAGGTTCGTGATGCGGCCGGGCGGCCTAGGCCGCGTGCGACGGCGCACGGCGGCCGCCACGAGGACGGCAGCCAGTGCGAGCAGTGCCAGCAGGGGGGAGAGCACCTCTGGATTGTGCCCGCTCGGCCGCGGGAGCCGCGCGGGTTTCGCGAGGCCCTCCTATTGCAGGGCGCGCGGGTGGAGGCTGCGCGTGTCGACCATCTTCACGACGCTGCCTCCGTCCGGCCACGGCATCCGCACCGGTCTCGTCTTGCCCGGGACCCATGGCTGCAGCCCGTCGTCGGTTGCGACCTCGAAGCCGCGCGCGGCGAGCAGTCTGAGGAAGCTGGTGGGGAGCGGGTTGGGCAGTATCACGGTGTTGCCGCCGGCGGCGCGCAGGGCGTCGACGACCGCGTCCACGCGTTCGATGGTCGGCATCGAGCGCAGGCCCGTGTACGGGGAGACGTTGACGACGTCGTAGGCGTCTGCGACGCGGTGCCCGGTCATGATGAGGATCGCGACGGGCGCTCCATCCTTGACGACGAAGCGCGACGGCCCGTCGGCGAGCGACGCGACGAACGTGCGCGTGTCGGGGTCGTTCGGGGGGACCAGCGGGTTCGGGTTCGGCATCTCCGCCGACGGGACGAACGGAGCGTTCAGCCGCTCGATCTGCGACCACGGGAGCGGCACCTGGGCGAGCGAGCAGGCCGTCACGCCGAACCCGATCAAGACGATGACGGTCGCGATCGCCGGTCGCCGAGTGGGGCGCGCGGCGACCGCTCGCAGCGCGACGACCGTCAGCAGCGCGATGGCCAGCGCCCACGTCGAGAACCCGAACTTGAGCGAGTACGGGTGCGAACGGCCGATGAAGTAGGAGGCCGACCCGAGCCCGAAGATCCCAGACCACGCGAGCATGCCGGTGAGCACGCGGTTCGAGGCGCTGCGCAGCGCTCGCACCGTGGCAACGGCGATCGCCGCCACGTAGGTCGCGTACAGCACGAGGTGCAGGCCAACGACGGCGGCGATCGGCAGCATCCCGAAGCCGCCGACCGTGAACACGCCGGCCAAGTCGACGAGGCGGTTCAGCTCGGGCAGCGAGTCGGCTCGCGCGAGCGTCAGCGCGGAGACGAGCACGAAGGCGGTCGCCAGCCCGGCGGCGAGCCCGACCGCCAGCTGCCGCATGCCACGCCGGCTCAGGTCGCCGGTGCCCCAGAGAACGGCCGCGATGCTTGCTCCGAGCGCCGGAACGCCGAAGTCCGCGTTGTTCAGGAGCACGAGGCCGCCGACCGTGAACAGCAGCCACAGGCTCGTGCCCCGGCCGCTCCGCTCGAGCCGACGGGCCGTCAGCCACGCGAGCAGGAACGGCCCCGCGTAGCGGGTCGGGAAAGCGCTGAAGTAGTTGCCGACGGTCGAGTGGCTCGCCGGCGTGCCCTGGACGATGAACAGGCTGGTCGCGAGGAACGGCAGGTAAAGGAGCAGGGCGGCGAGCGCGCTCTGCGTCACGCGCCGCAGGACTCCGTAGATCGCGAGCAGTGCCAGCCCGCTGAGGGCGGACATCGCGATCGTGTACGTCAGGACGTCCTCGCCGAACGCGCGCATCGCCAGCGCGGTGATGTAGGGCAGCAACGAGCCGTACTGCGCGGTGAAGTCGACGAGCGGGGTGCGGCTGTTGAGGATCGCGAACGCTTCGTCGAGCGTGAACTCGGCGTGAAACCACACGTCGTAGGGCGACATCCCGATCGAGTGGTCGGAGTGGACGGCCTGCAGCATCCACACGGCTGTCATCGCCACGGCTGCGGCGCCGGCGCCGATCCGCCGCATGCGCGTGTCGCGCAGCAACGCGACGGCGCGCGCCCGCAGCTCCGTGCGGCGGATCGCGATCACGAGCGCGGCGGCGATCGCGGCGGCCGCCACGAGCGTCGCCGGCGTGAAGTAGCGCACCGTGAGCGTCAGTCTCGTCGTGTAGAGCTCGCCGTAGGTCGTGCGGTACTGCGCGATCACGCATGCGATCAGCGCTGCTGCGAGCAGCACCTGCGTTGCGCTCGCCGCCAGGCCCGCCGCGCGCGAAGGCACCCGCGCCAGCCAGCGCGGCGCCGACAGGAGCGCGCCCACGTACAGCAGCGGCCCGCCGAGCGCGATCAGGTAGCGCGCGTGCTCGGTCGGCTCGGGGCGAAACGCGCCGCGATAGTCGGGCACCGGCGCGTAGCGCTCCGCGCCGCCGCCGATCAGCTCCCCCAGCAGCGGGCCGAGCAGCACGACGGCGGCAATCGTGACGATCGCGCAGGGGAGCGCGCACAGCCAGGCGGCCGTCTCGAGGTCGTGGTGGCTTAAGCGCTGGGCGGCTCGGGTCGAGCTGCGCTTCCCCCGCAGCTCGACGGACGCCGCAGCGGACGCGGCGCTTTGCATTGGATGACTGTAAATCAATCCAGCGCGCGCGGGTGGAGGTGTCGCGTGTCCACCCACTTGATGATGTACTCGTACGGCCAGCGAGGCATGAAGGCCCCCGAGTGGGGCACGCTGGGGTCGTAGCGGCGCAGCCCTCTGTTCGTCAGCAGTCGGAAGCCCCGCCGTTCGAGCACGTCGAAGATCCCCGCGTCGACCGGGTTGGGGAGGATGACCGTGTTGCCGCCCGCCTTTGCGAGCGCGTCGAGCACCCGTTCCACCCGCTGGGCGGTGGGCGCCGAGTCTATGCCGGTGTACTCCGAGACGTTGCGGAGCCCGTATTCCTCCGCGATGCGGTGCCCGGTCGGGAGCAGGATGGCGACTGGCGCGCCCTGCTTCACGACGAAGCGCGAGGGTCCGTCGGCCAGCGACGACACGAAGTGGCGGACCTCCGGGTCGGGCGACGCGACGAGCGGCCGCTCGGCCACCTCAGGATCCCGTGGCAGGAATGGCCCGGCGAGGCGGTCGACCTGCGACCACGGCGTCGGGACCTGGGCCAGCGAGCAGGCGGCGAGCCCGAAGCACAGCAGGACCGCGATCGCCGGGATCGTCGGCCGGCGGCGCGGATGCTCGGCCAGGTGGCGCACGACCACCACCGTCAGCAGCGCGAGCGCGAGCGCCCAGACGGAGAACGTCGCCTTCAGCGTGTTGGGGTGCGAGCGCCCGATGTAGTACGTCGCGGAGCCGAGGCCGAAGATGCCGACCCATGCGAGCATCCCCGTCAGCAGGCGGTCGGGCGCGCGGTCCAGCGCGCGCACGGTCGCGACGGCGATCGCCGCGACGTACGTCAGGTAGATCACGAGGTGCTGCCCGAGCAGGTCGGGCACCGGCATCATCCCGAAGCCGGCGTTCGCGAACAGGCGCGCATAGTCGACCAGCCGTTCGAGGTGGGGGAGCTCGCCCGCGCGCACGAGCGTCAGCAGCGACACGAGCGCGAGCGCCGTCAGCAGCCCGGCGCCCGCCGCCGCCGCGCTGCGCAGCGCCTCGCGCCGCGAGCGCACCCCACCGGACCACAGCAGCGCCGCGACCGTGGCGCCCAGCGCGGCCAGCCCGAAGTCGCCGTTGTTGAGGACCGCCAAGCCACCGACGAGGAACAGCACAGCGGTGCTGCGCGGCCCGGCGTCGCGGTCGATGTGGCGGGCGGTGAGGAACGCGAGCAGGTACGGGAGGGCGTAGCGCAGCGGGAAGGTGCCGAAGTAGGTCCCGACCGTCGAGTGGCGCTCCGGCGTGCCCGCGATGTGGAAGAGGCTCGTCGCGAGGAACGGCAGGTACAGCGGGAGCGCGGCGATGGAGCTGCGTGTGACGCGGCGAAGGACGCCGTAGACCGCCAGCAGCGCCAGCCCGGTCAGCGTGCACATCGCGATCGTGAAGACGAGCACTGTCTTGCCGAACGCGAGCATCGGCAGCGCGACCACGTACGGCCAGAGGGATCCGTACTGGGCGCTGAAGTCCACGAGGGGGCTGAGGCCATTCAGGACCGCGAACGTCTCGTCGATCGTGAAGCCCAGGTGGAACATGATGTCCGGGGCGGTCGACGTGAGCGACGCGTCCGTCTCGACCGCGTACAACATCCATATGGCGGTCGCCGCGATGGCGACGAGCAGCGCGGCGACCCGCCGCCCCGGCGACTCGCGCATGAGCGCCGCCGCGGCGTCGCGCAGGCGCTCCCGCCGCAGCACGAGCAGCGTCGCCGCGACCCCGAGCCCCGCGACGACGTACGTCGCGGGCGTGAAGTAGCGCAGCTGGAACGGGGGTTCGCCCGCGCCTATCGTGTAGATCGTCCCGAACGTCAACTGCTCCTGCGCGACGAAGCAGGCCACGATCAGCATGCCGAGCACCAGCTGCGTCGCGGACACCGCGGCGGTCGCCCACTCCGGCGGCGGGCTCGACAGCCAGCGGGGCGAGGTGACGATCGCGAGGGCGATCAGCAGCGGCAGGCCGAGCGCGAGGAGGTACCGCGCCTGCTCGGTCGTCTCCGGGTGCACGGCGCGCCCGAATTCGGGGAAGAAGGAGTACGCCTGCGGGTCGGCGGCCATCAGCTCGCCGAGGGGCGGTCCGAGCATCGCCGCGGCGACGAGCGTGACGAGCGCGCACGGGATCGCGCACAGCCAGGCGGCGGCCGCGAGGACGTCGCGGTGTGGTCGCGGCGCGTTGATCGCCGAGCTGTCGTCCCCCCGCAGCTCGGCTAACGCCGCGGTGGAGCCGGCGCTTGCCATCGGCTCACTCTAGTGGCGACGCCCTGGAAAGGAAAGCATCAGCGGGAGCGTGCGATCCGGGCCTTGCGCCGTGCGGCCGCCTACTCGAGGTTCGCCGGGCGCAGGCTCCGCGTGTCGACCATCTTTATGACCGTGCCGCCGTTGGGCCACGGCCGGCTCACGGGTCTCGTTCTGCCGGGGACCCACCGCCGCAGCCCGCCCTCGGTCGCGACCTCGAAGCCGCGCGCGGTGAGCAGGTCGAGGAACCCGGTCGGGAGCGGGTTGGGCAGTATCACGGTGTTGCCGCCGGCGGCCCGCAGGTCGTCGACGACCGCGTTCACGCGTTCGACGGTCGGCATCGAGAACAGACCGGTGTAGGGGGAGACGTTGACGACGTCGTAGGCCTCTGCGACGCGGTGGCCCGTCGTCAGCAGGATCGCGACGGGCGCGCTCTCCTTCACGACGAAGCGCGATCGCCCGTCCGCCACGGACGCCACGAACGTGCGCGTGTCGGGGTCGTTCGACGGGACCAGCGGGTTCTCTTCGGGGGCGGCGACGCTGGGCGTGAAGCCTGCGCCGAGCCGCTCGATCTGCGACCACGGGAGCGGTGTCTGCGCGAGCGAGCAGGCTGCGAGTCCCATCCCGGCCAACACGGCGATGGTGGCGATCGACGGCCGCCGCACCGGGTTGGCCGCGAGCTGTCGCACCACGACGATCGTCAGCAGCGCGAGCGCGAGCATCCAGCCCGAGAACAGCCACACGAGCGAATGGGCGCTGGAGCGTCCCATGTAGTACGACGCCGAGCCGAGCCCGAAGACGCCCGCCCACGCGAGCATCCCCGTGAACACGCGGTCCGGCGCCCGTTGCAGCGCGCGGACGGTGGCCACGACGATCGCGGCGACGTAGGTCGCGTAGATCACGAGGTGGAACCCGAGCACGTCTTCGATCGGCCGCATGCCGAAGCCGCCCACCCCGAACAGGCCCGCGTAGTCGAGCGCGCGGTCCAGCTGGGGCAGCTCGCCCGCGCGCACGAGCGTCAGCGCCGCGACGAGCGCGAGCGCGGTTCCGACGCCCGCGGCGAGCGCCGCGGCAAGGCGTCGCAGCGCAGCGCGCGGCTCGGCGGAGCTCCACAGCACGGCGGCGACGGTAGCCCCCAGCGCCGCGAGCCCGAAGTCCTGGTTGTTGGCGGCCACGAGGCCGCCGGCCGCGAACAGCAGCCACAGGCCCGCGAAGCCGCCGCCGCGGTCGATGCGACGCGCCGTCAGCCACGCCAGCAGGTACGCGCCCGCGTACCGTGTCGGGAAGGTGCTGAAGTACGTTCCGACCGTCTCGCGGTTCAGCAGCGTGCCGTCGAACATGAACAGGCTCGTCGCGAGGAACGGCAGGTACAGCAGCAGCGCGGCGATCGCACTGCGGGTGACGCGGTGCAGCACCGCGAAGATCGCCAGCAGCGCGAGCGCGGTCGTCGCGGTCATGACGAGCGAGTAGGTCAGCATGCTCGCGCCGAACGCCAGCATCGGCAGCGACACGCCGTACAGCCAGAGCGACCCGTACTGGGCGGTGTAGTCGACGAGCGGGGTGCGGCCGTTGAGCACCGCGAACGCTTCGTCCAGTGTGAAGCCCGCGTGCCACAGCACTTCTCTCTGCGCCATCGCGATCGAGTGATCCGTCTGCACTGCGTGCAGCATCCAGACGACGGTCAGGGCGATCGCCGCCGTCGCCGCCCCGAGCCGTCGGGCGCGCGTCTCGCGCAGCGCCGCCGCGGCTCGCGCGCGCAGGTCGGGGCGCCGGACCACCGCGATCAGCGCCGCCGTGAGCGCGCCGGCGACGAGGACGGTCAGCGCCGTGAAGTGACGGCCGTGTTCGATCCGCCCGCTGGGCGCGACGTGCTCGGCGCCGTACTGCGCGAGCAGGCAGGCGAGCAGCGCCGCTCCCAGCAGCGCCTGGGTCGCCGTCTCCGCGGTCTGCGCGAGGTCGGCCGGCACGCGTGGGAGCCAGCGCGGCGCGAGCACGAGCGCGCCCGCGTACAGCAGCGGACCGCAGAGGGCGAGCAGGTAGCGTGCGTGCTCGGTCGGCTCAGGGCGGAAGCGGCCGGCGTAGTCGGGCACCGGCGCGTAGGCGG
>DATHEP010000396.1:0-6125 GCA_035318525.1 Conexibacter sp. | reverse complement strand
GCGCTGTTCCTGCTGATGAGAATGGCGTCGGCGCCGAGCTACTCGACGCTGATGACCGGGCTCGATCCGGCGCAGACCGGTCGCGTGACCGCCGCGCTCGACGAGAGAGGCATCGGCTACGAGCTGCAGAACAACGGCACTGCGCTCGCGGTCGACAAGGGCAGAACCGCCGAGGCGCGCATCGCGCTCGCGAGCGCCGGGGTCGACGGGGCCAGCGAGCCCGGCTACGAGCTGCTCGACAGACAGAAGCTCGGCACGAGCAACTTCCAGCAGCAGGTCAACTACCAGCGCGCGCTCGAGGGCGAGATCGCGAAGACGATCGAGCAGGTCGACGGCATCACGGGCGCGCAGGTGCAGCTCGTGCTGCCCGACAAGGACGCGCAGCTGTTCGCCGACGACGCCAACCCGGCGACCGCAGCGGTGCTGCTCGCCGGCGCGACCGCGATCGACCCGGCGTCGGTGCGCGGGGTCGCGCAGCTCGTCGCCAACAGCGTCCCGGGCCTGAAGCTCGAGAAGGTCATGATCACCGGCGGCGACGGCCAGCTGCTGTGGCCGACGGGCGAGGGCGCCGGCGGGGCCGGCTCCTCCGGCGGCCTGCTCGCCAAGCAGTCGGCGCAGGCGCGCTACGACCAGCAGATGGCCGCGACGCTGACCGCGATGCTCGCGCGCACCGTCGGCCCCGACAAGGTCCAGGTGCAGGTCCACGCCGACCTCGACGCGAACGAGGCGACGCGCGAGGAGCTGACCTACGGCAGAAGAGGTGTGCCGCTGCAGTCGAAGACCGAGAGAGAGTCGCTGAGAGGCGGCAGCGGTGGGGGCGGCGGTGTCGCCGGCGCCGGCGGCAACGCGCCCGCCTACGCGCAGGCCGGCGGCGGCGGAGGGGACTCCGACTACAGACGCGACGTGACCGACGAGACGAACGCCGTCAACAAGACGGTCACCCGCACGAGAGTCGCGCCCGGCGCGGTCATCAGCCAGCAGGTCTCCGTGCTGCTCGACAGATCCGTGCCGGCGGCCGCGATCCCGCAGATCGAGGAGGCCGTCGCGAACGCTGCAGGGATCGACGAGAGACGCGGCGACAGACTGTCGGTCGGCCAGGTCGCGTTCGTCAGACCGCCGGCCGCGGCCGCGCCGAGCCCGGTCGCGACGTTCGGCGGCTATCTCAAGTACGTGGCGCTCGCGATCGCCGTGCTCGGCTTCCTGCTGTTCCTCACGCGCCAGTTGCGCCGCCGCGAGCAGGAGACGCTCGCCGGCGAGCCGACGTGGCTGAGCGAGATCCAGGCGCCGCGCACGCTCGCCGAGCTGGAGCGCCTGGAGCGCGACGACCACCCGACGCACGTGCGCCCACTGCGCACGCCGGAGCAGCCGGCACGGCTGCAGGTCGAGGACCTCGTCGAGCGCGACCCCGACCGCGTCGCGCAGCAGGTGCGCGCGTGGATGGCGGAGGACGACAAGTGACGGGCGTGACGTCGTCCGCAGGCGATCCGCTTGCGGTCGCCGGAGGGCGAAGCCCGCTTCTCGCGGGCGCGGGAGAGCGAAAGCCGATTCCGGGGACCTGCCGATGACCGCCGTTGACATTGCCGACGACGCCGTCGAGGACATCACGCCGATGCCGCCGGCGCGCGGCGACGCGGGCGGACCGCCGGCGCTGTCGCAACGCAGCGCCCCGCGCCTCGCCGGCCGCCAGAAGGCCGCCGTCCTGCTGATCGCGCTCGGTCCGGCAAAGGCGGCCGAGATCTTCAAGCACCTGCGCGAGGACGAGATCGAGTCGCTGTCGCTGGAGATGGCGAAGTCGGGTCAGATCGCGCCCGACACGTCCGCCTTCGTGTTCGAGGAGCTGGCCGCCGTCGTGCAGGCGTACGACTCGCTCGCGACCGGCGGCGTCGACTACGCCCGCGAGGTGCTCGACCGCGCACTCGGCTCCGAGCGCGCCGCCGAGATCATCGGCCGTCTTTCAACCGTGATCGAGCGGCGTCCGTTCGAGTTCCTGCGCCGCACGCCGGCCGACCACATCGTCACGTTCCTGCGCAGCGAGTCGCCGCAGACGATCGCCCTGGTGGTCGCGAACCTGCACACGACGCTCGCCGCGCAGGTGCTGTCCTGCCTGCCGGAGGAGCAGCAGGCGGACATCGCGCTGCGCATCGCGC
The DNA here is from genome assembly GCA_035318525.1 of Conexibacter sp. Lineage (GTDB taxonomy): Bacteria > Actinomycetota > Thermoleophilia > Solirubrobacterales > Solirubrobacteraceae > Conexibacter. Next base: position 3,978 of record DATHEP010000396.1, on the reverse strand, counting down.
GCATGGGCGAGACGCCACCCGACGTCGTGCGCGAGATCGAGAACGTCATGCGCCGCAAGCTGGAGACGGTCGTGCAGCAGGAGTACCAGGCCGCCGGCGGCGTCAAGTCGCTCGCCGAGATCCTCAACCACACCGACCGCCCGACCGAGCGCAACGTGCTCGACACGCTCGGCTCCGAGGACGGCGAGCTGGCCGACGAGGTCCGTCGGCTGCTGTTCGTCTTCGAGGACATCGCGAGACTCGACGACCGCTCGATCCAGATGGTCCTGCGCGAGGTCGACCAGAGAGACCTGGCGCTCGCGCTGCGCGGCGTCGAGGAGGAGGTCAAGGAGCGCCTGCTGTCCAACATGTCCGAGCGCGGCGCGCAGATGCTGCGCGAGGAGATGGAGTTCCAGCCGCCGCAGAAGAAGCGCGTCGTCGAGGAGGCGCAGGGCCGCATCGTCGGCGTCGTGCGCCGCCTGGAGGACGCGGGGACCTTGGTCATCGGGCGCGGCGCCGGGGACGCGGTCGTCTGATGTCGGCTGCGCCCGATCCCGCGCCGTACGCGTTCGAGCAGCTCGACGCACCGCCGCCGGTGGCGCTGCGCGACCTCGAGTCGCCGCTCGCCGCCGCGCAGGCAGAGGCCGAGTCGATCCGCGCGGCCGCACGCGCCGAGGGCCACGCCGACGGGCTGGAAGCCGGGCTGGCGGAGGGCCGCGCGCAGGTCGCCGCCGCCCTGGCGACGCTGGAGACAGCGGTCGCGGCGGTGCGCGAGGTGCGCGACGCGACGGCGGAGGCGGTCGAGCGCGACGCGGTCGAGCTGGCGCTGGCGGTGGCCGAGAAGGTCGTCGCCGGCACGCTGGCCGTCGAGCCCGAGCGCGTGCTCGACGTCGTGCGCGGCGCCCTGCGACGGCTCGCCGAGCGACGCCGCGTGACCATCCTTGTCCACCCTGACGACCTGGAGCTCGTGCGCGCCGCCTCCGGCGGCTTCGCCGCCGAGCTGGGCGGGATCGAGCACTGCGAGGTGCAGTCCGAGCGGCGATTGACGCGCGGCGGCGCGGTTGCGCGGACCGACGAGGGTCAGATCGACGCGTCGGTCGAGACGCAGCTCGCGCGGGCGCGGGAGCTGGTGGCGGCGGAGCTGGGCGGGTGAGCGCCGAGCACCGCGACCTCGACCCGGTGGGACCGGGTGAAGTCCGCGTCCCTCACTTCGCGCGCGCCTCGGCCCTCCTGCGCGGCTCCGATCTTGCGCGGCGCTCGGGGCGCGTGGCGGACCTCATCGGACTCGTCGTCGAGGCGACCGGGCTGCAGGCCGAGGTCGGCGAGGTCTGCCTCGTCAACGGCGATCGCGGGCACCCGCCGGTCCCTGCCGAGGTCGTCGGCTTCCGCGGCCAGCGCACGCTCTTGATGCCGCTCGGCGAGATGGAGGGGATCGGCCCCGGCACGACCGCGCGTGCGACCGGCTCGCCGTTCCGGATCCGCGTCGGCGACGACCTGCTCGGCCGCGTGGTCGACGCGTTGGGGAATCCGCTCGACGGCATGCCCGCCGCCGACGCCGGGCGTCCCCGCTCGACCGTCGCCTCGCCGCCGGACGCTCTGTCGCGCCCGCGCATCGAGCAGCGGGTCGACCTCGGCGTGCGCGCCTTGGATGCGCTCGTGCCGTGCGGCCGCGGCCAGCGGCTGGGCATCTTCGCCGGCTCCGGCGTCGGCAAGTCGTCGCTGCTCGGCATGATCGCGCGCTCGACGACGGCCGACGTGAACGTGATCGCGCTCGTCGGCGAGCGCGGCCGCGAGGTGCGCGAGTTCGTGGAGCGCGACCTCGGCGACGCGCTGTCGCGCTCGGTCGTGGTCGTCGCGACGTCCGATCAGCCGGCGCTCGTGCGCATCAAGGCCGCGTTCACGGCGACCGCGATCGCCGAGCACTTCCGCGACGCCGGCAACGACGTGATGCTGATGATGGACTCCGTCACCCGCTTCGCGATGGCGCAGCGCGAGGTCGGCCTTGCGATCGGCGAGCCGCCCGCGACGCGCGGCTACACGCCTTCGGTGTTCGCGCAGCTGCCGCGACTGCTGGAGCGCTCGGGCACCGCGGCCGCCGGCTCGATCACCGCGCTCTACACCGTGCTCGTGGACGGCGACGACATGAACGAGCCGATCGCCGACGCGGTCCGCTCGATCCTCGACGGCCACGTCGTGCTCACGCGCGAGCTCGCGCACGCCTCGCACTACCCGGCGATCGACGTGCTGCAGAGCGTCTCGCGCCTGGTCGGCGAGGTCGTCTCGCCCGAGGTGCGCGCCGCCGGCCAGGCCGTGCGACGGCTGCTGGCCGCCTACCGCGAGAAGGAGGACCTGATCGCGATCGGCGCCTACCAGCGCGGCACCGACCCCTTGGTGGACGCGGCGATCGCGCTGCGGCCGGCGATCGAGCGCTTCCTGCGCCAAGCGGTCGACGACCGCACGACGGCCGCCGACGCCGACCGCGCGTTGCTCGACATCGCCGCGGCGGTGGCGGAGCATGCTGGGGCGCACGACGGCCCGGTGGTGGACGCCGAGCCGGTCGGCGCCGGCTTCGTCCCGCCGGGAGCCGCTCCACCGGGGTCCGGCGGCCTGGCGACGCCAGCGCCCTCGACGGCGATCCCGCCGTTGCACCTGAGCGTGTAGCGGTGAGATACCAGCTCCGCGCGGTTGTGGCGCTCGGGGTGGAGGGTTACGATCGCCTCGTCAGCATGGTGGCTGTGGCCTCCTCCGCCGATCCCCGCCGGGATCGGCGGGCCTGGGTGCCCCGGGCGGGCTCGGAGCCGACTCCCGCCCGGGGCCTTATGGCGATCCGACGCTAGCGCCGCATCTGGTCTACGACCATGAGCAGCACGACCAGCGTCAGCATGGTGATGGCTATCGCCATGGCCTCCTCCTTCCCGTCAGGGAGCCGCCGTTCGGCTCCGTGCCGGCGGCTGAGAGGGAGAGGCATCGCCATCTGAGCGATCCTGGTGACGGCCCTGCGGAGGCGCACGCGCGCTTCGCAACGATTCGGCGGCGAGCATTCCTCGCCCAATCAGTCAAGATGGAGGGATGTCGACCAATGAGCCCCTCCGCAGCGTCCGCTTCTCCGACGATGAACGGGGCGCCTGGTCCTCGGACCGCCCTCGCCGAGACGGCGCTGCTCAGCGGCCCGCTGACATCTCGACGCGCTGCCGCATCCTGAGCCCGTCCGACCGCCTGCGCTACTCGCCGGGCAGCCTGCTGCTGCTGGTCGCGCCGAGCGCGGCCGAGCGCGACCGCTTCGCCGCGCGCGTGATCGAAGACAGAAACGCCTACCTGTCGCTCGACAAGGTGCGGGCGCTGCTCAGAGGGCGCGTGCCGGCCGAGGAGGCGGAGCAGCGCGCCGTCGAGCTGCTCGACACGGCTGTGGGCAAGCGCATCGAGGCGGGCGAGACGGTCGTGCTGGGCGTCGACGGCCTCGGCGTCGAGGCGCGCGAGCCGTACGTGCGGATGGCGGCCGCCGTCCGACGTCCGCGGCACGTGATCCTGCTCGAGGCGGGCCGCGATGAGGCGGACGAGGAGGGACGCGCCGCGCTCGACGAGCTGCGCCGCGCGCTCGTCGCCGGCGACCTCGGAAGCGAGGGCGTCCAGACCGCCCTGCGCCTCAGCGGCGGCACCGTCGCCGAAGTCAAGAAGATCGTCTTCCGGCCTCCGCCGCGAGACGAGTGAAGCTCGGCTCCGCGTCCGGCCCGTCGGCCGCCGCCGCGGGACGAGCGAGCGACGCGGCCGACCTGCTCGCGTTCGACCGCGAGCATGTCTGGCACCCGTACGCGTCGCTGCCGGCAGCGCAGCCGCCGCTGCTCGTGGAGTCGGCTGCCGGCGTGCGATTGCGGTTGGCGGACGGGCGCGAGCTGATCGACGGGATGGCCTCGTGGTGGTGCGCGATCCACGGCTACCGCCATCCCGTGATCGACGCCGCCGTGCACGAGCAGGTGAACCGCATGTCGCACGTGATGTTCG
>DATHEP010000395.1:0-7768 GCA_035318525.1 Conexibacter sp. | reverse complement strand
GCGCCAGTTGGAGGAGCGCATCACGGAGGAACTGGCGCAGACGCTGGGCACCGACCCCCGCCTGTTCGACGGCCATCCCGAGCGCGCGCGGCAGCTGCGCATCCTGGCGGAGCTGCTGAAGGCGGCCGTCCAAGGGCTCGCCAGCTGGTGGTACCGCCATCCGGAGGCACCGCTCGACGACCTGGTTGAGCGCACGGTCGCCGTCGTCTGGCCGGCGATCGAGCGCGCCCGCTCGGGCACGGTCGTCGACGCCTGAGGCGGCCTACCAGGCCTGCGTGCTGCCGCAGTGCGGACAGCCGACGGACGTCGAGACGGACGCCTCGAACACGTACCCGCAGGAGCAACGGTAGGAGGCGACGTCCTCCGGCCCTCCGGCGGCGCGCTCGCGCGCGAACGGCGACGGCTTGGGCTGCGCCCGCGAGCCTGTGGGCGGCGCGTCGGGGACCACCGCCGTCGCGCGCCGCGCCCGACGCCCGAGGCGGGGACGAGTGCGGGTGCGGTGAGGTCGGGTCTGCACGGTCATGAGCTTCAACGTCCGGGCTCGCCGAAGGTTTCGCCGTCGCCGGCCGGACTCCTCGCAGGCCAGGGTCCAGAGCGACGGGATCTGGGATGATCGGAGGCGCATGAACCCGTCCCGCAAGCGCCGGATCCGCCTCGTCGTCGCGCTCACGGCGGCGCTGCTCGCCGCCAGCGCGCTCGTCTACACGAGCTTCTCGGCAGGCAGCGACGAGCGCACCGCCGGCCAACTGCTCGACAGCGCCGTGCCGGGGGAGACGTACACGCTCGCCGGCACCGTCGCGAACGGCTCCGTCAGACGCGAGGACGGCGTCCTGTGGTTCCGCGTGCTCGACCCCAGACGGCCCGTCTCCGCGCGCGTGCGCTACACGGGCCTCGTGCCCGACCCGTTCCGCGAGGGACGCGGCGTGATGGTGAAGGTCAGGCGCAATGGCGACCTGTTCGTCGCGGAGAAGGACTCGATGGTCACGAAGTGCCCGTCGAAGTTCCAGGTCGCCCCGCCGAGATCCGACCCGAGACCTGGCTCCGTCTCCACTTGATCTGATGGCTACCGTCGGCCGTGCGCTGCTGATCGTCGCGTTCGCCGTCGCGCTGTACGGCATCGGCGCGTCGCTCTACGGCGTGCTGCGCGGCGACCGCCGCTTCGTCGACTCGGGCCGCCGCGCCGTCTACGCGCTCGCCGGCGTCCTCACGGGCGCGTTCCTGATCCTCGAGCTGGCGTTCCTGCGCAACGACTTCGCGTTCGAGGTCGTCGCGACGCACTCCTCCACGACGACGCCGACCTTCTACAAGGCGACCGCCGCCTGGTCCTCGCAGGAGGGCTCGCTGCTGCTTTGGGTGTGGCTGCTGTCGGTCTGGTCGAGCCTCGTGCTCGCGCTCACCCGCCGCCGCGTGCGCGAGATCGCGCCCGTCGCGACGGCGGTGCTGCTCGGCTTCGCGTCGTTCTTCCTGATGCTGACGCTGTTCTTCGAGAGCCCATTCGGGACGCTCGCGCAGCCACCGGCCGAGGGCACCGGCCTCAACCCGCTGCTGCGCCACCCCGCGATGATGTTCCACCCCCCGATGCTGTACTCGGGGTACACGCTGTTCTCGATCCCGTTCGCGTTCGCGGTCGGCGCGCTCGTGACGCGCCGCCTCAACAGCGAGTGGCTGCAGGCGACCCGTCGCTTCGCGCTCGCCGCCTGGCTGTTCCTGGGGATCGGGATCGTCTTGGGCGCGCGCTGGTCCTACACCGAGCTCGGCTGGGGCGGCTACTGGGCCTGGGACCCGGTCGAGAACGCGTCGCTGCTGCCGTGGCTGACCGGCACCGCGTTCATCCACGCGATCATGATCCAGGAGCGGCGGGGCATGCTGAAGGTGTGGAACGCGTCGCTCGTGCTGGCGACCGGCACGCTCGCGATCCTCGGCACGTTCCTCGTGCGCTCGGGGATCCTCGACTCGATCCACGCGTTCGGCGCCTCGACGCTTGGCGTGCCGTTCCTGATCCTGATCGGGATCATGGTGCTCGGCTCGGTCGCGCTCGTCGTGTGGCGCCGCGCAGACCTCAGATCCGAGCACCAGCTCGACTCGCTGCTGTCGCGAGAGGCGGTCTTCCTGCTGCAGAACGTGATCCTCGTCGCGCTCGCGTTCGTCGTCTGGTGGGGGACCTTCTTCCCGCTCATCTCGGAGGCGGTCACCGGCACGCGCTCCTTGGTCGGGCCGCCGTGGTTCGACAAGTACACGGTGCCGCTGGCGTTCGTGCTCGTCGCGTTGTCGGGCGTCGGGCCTTTGATGGCGTGGCGCCGCGTGACGGCGGCGAACCTGCGGCGCAACTTCACCTTCCCCGTGTCGGCCGCGCTCGTGGCGCTCGTCGCCCTGTCGCTCGTAAGCGGCGCGTGGGAGGAGCCGAAGGCGGTCGCGTTCGCGTCGATCGTGGCGTTCGTGCTCGCGGCGGTGGGTCAGGAGCTGTGGCGCGGCATGCGCGCGCGCCAGGCCTCGGCGCAGGAGGCGGCGCCGGTCGCGCTGGCGGGCGTCGTGCGCCGCAACCGCCGTCGCTACGGCGGCTACATCGTGCACGCCGGCTTCGCCGTGCTGCTGCTCGGGGTCGCGATCTCCTCGTCGTTCGAGCACGCGAAGGACGTCACGCTGAGACCCGGGCAGACTGCCTCGATCGACGGCTTCGACGTCCGCTACGCGCGCGCGACCTCGAGACCGTCGTCGGAGAAGATCTCGCTCGGCGCCGTGATGGAGATCTCGAAGGACGGGCGCGAGGTCGCGACGCTGCACACGACGCGCGGCTACTACCCCTCTCAGGATGAGAGCCTCGGCATCGTCGGGCGCTTCTTCGGCGGCGAGCGGGAGAGCGAGGTCGGCCTGCGGGCCGGCTTTGGGCGCGACATCTGGATCGTGATCGCGCCGGACCTGGCGCCGCTCGCGCCGATCATCGACGAGGGCAACGCGACCTTCCGCAGAGCGATGGTCGGGGTGATGAGAGAGGGCGGCGACGAGGCGGCGGTCGCGCAGCTGTTCGCGCTGCGCGACGTGGCGGTCACGGCTGTCGCGAGACGCTTCGTCACGAGACCGTGGCCGGCCACCTTCCGGATGATCGTCTCGCCGCTCGCGACATGGATCTGGATTGGCACGATCATCATCGTCTGCGGCGGCCTGATCGCGTTGTGGCCGGCGCCTGCGACCGCGCGGCGACGCGTCACCGCCGGTTACGCGGCGCGCGTCGCGCGCGAGCTGGCGCGGTCGTCGTCCTGATGGAGCCGCTCGTCGTGATCGCGGTCGTGCTGGCGGTCGTCGCCGTCGTCGGCGCTCCGTTGCGGCGCGCACGCGGCGCCGAGGACGCTGCGGAGACCGCCACGCGCGGCAAGCTGGCCGACCTCGAGGCCGCCAAGGAGGCGAAGTACCACGAGATCCGCGACGCCGAGCTCGACCACCGCACCGGCAAGCTGTCGGCGGAGGACTTCGCCGCGGTCGACGGCGCGCTGCGCGCGGAGGCGGTCGAGTTGCTGAAGCGGATCGACGCAATCCGCGAGCGTTCCGGCGCAGTCGGCTAAGATCGGCCGAGCATGTACGCGTTCCTCAGCCTCATCCAAGTCGTCATAGCGGTCGTCCTGATCCTGCTCATCCTCATGCACTCGGGGAGAGACACGGGTCTGTCGGGCGCGTTCGGCGTCGGCACCGGCCAGGGTCCGATGGGCGGCGGCTCGCTCGTCGAGCGCAACCTCACCCGCTGGACGATCTTCTTCGCGGTCGTGTTCGCCTTGAACACGATTCTGATGCTGAAGATCTGACGGCCGCGTCTGGCGGCGCCGGCATCCCGCCAGGCGGCGTCATCGCCGGTTCACGTGCGATTGCACGCTTCACCGGCTGCTTCCTTGCCTGGCGGGCGCCGGCATCCGCCAGACGCGGCCGTCACGCGGGCAGTTGACTCCTACTAACTACGCCAGCGCGCCGCGGATCTCGTCGAAGCGCGCGTCGGAGATGTCGTCGAACGCGTCGGCGATCTGCGGGTCGAACTGGGTTCCGGAGGCGGCGGTGATCACGCGGCGCGCCTCGCGGAAGGACGCCGCGCGGCGGTAGGGCCGGTCGCTGGTGAGCGCGTCGAAGGTGTCGGCGATGGCGAACACGCGCGCCGACAGCGGGATCCGCTCGGCGGCGAGCCGGTCCGGGTAGCCGGTCCCGTCCCAGCGCTCGTGGTGCGAGCGCACGACCTCGCGCGCGCCGCCGAGGAAGTCGATCCCGCGCACGATGTCCTCGCCGATCTCCGGATGGCGCCGCATCGCGTCGCGCTCCTCGTCGGTCAGGCGGCCCGGCTTGTGCAAAATCGCGTCCGAGATCGCGATCTTGCCGACGTCGTGCAACAGGAAGCCGAACTCGACGTCCGGCGCTTCGCCGACGTCCATGCCGCTGGCGCGGGCGATCTCGAGCCCGTAGGCGGCGACGCGCTCGGCGTGGCGTGCGGTGTACGGGTCGCGCGCCTCGACTGCGTCCGCGAGCGCGCGCACGGTCGCCTCGTAGGAGGCGCGCAGCTGCAGCGCCTGCGCGTGCTCGCGCTCGGACGCGGCGCGCAGCTCGTCCGCGTACCTCGTCAGCTCGCGCGTGCGCACCTCGGCCTCACGCTCGTGGATTGCGAGCTGGGCGCGCAGGCGCTCCAGCTCGGCGTGCAGCTCCTCGGTCTCCAGCATCGTCGGGAACTTCCACGCGGGGAAGCACGCTCCTGCGTCGCGCCGGTGCGGGGCGCCACCTGCGGTGGTCGCTGATCCGGGCTTGTAGGCTGGATCGATGCCCGGACAGGCTCAGCGCGCGGACCGCTTCCTGGCGCTCCACCGGCCGGGGTCGCCGCTGCTGATGCCGAATCCATGGGACGCGGGGTCGGCGCGGCTGTTGGCGTCGCTGGGCTTCGAGGCGCTCGCGACGACGAGCGGCGGGCATGCGATGACGCTCGGCCGTCGTGACGGAGCCGTGACGCGCGACGAGGCGCTGGCGCACGCGGCGGAGATCGCCGCCGCGACCGACCTGCCGGTCTCCGCCGACCTCGAGGACTGCTTCGGCGACACTCCGGAGGCGGTCGCCGAGACCGTCGTGCTCGCCTGTGAGACAGGGCTCGCCGGCTTCTCGATCGAGGACTTCGGCGGCGCCGAGCCGCACATCTACGACCAAGGGCTCGCGGTCGAGCGCGTGGCCGCCGCCGTCGAGGCGGCGCATGCGGGGCCGGCGCGCCTGGTGGTGACGGCGCGCGCGGAGAACCACTTCCGCGGGGTTGACGACCTGGCGGACACGATCGCGCGGCTGCAGGCCTACGAGCAGGCCGGCGCCGACGTGCTCTACGCGCCCAGGTTGGTCACGATCGAGCAGATCCGCGCGGTCGTGGAGGCGGTGGAGCGGCCGGTGAACGTGCTGATGTGGCCGGGCTGTCCGCCGGTGCCCGAGCTCGCGGCGGCCGGCGTGGCGCGCGTGTCGGTCGGAGCAGCGTTCGCGTTCGCGGCCCTCGGCGCGGTCGTCGAGGCCGCGCGCGAGCTGCGCGAGGACGGAACCGCCGGCTACTTCGAGCAGATGGCCGTCGGCGCACGCGCCGCGCGCGACGCGTTCGTGAATTAAGCGCCTCATCGCCGAGGCAGACGGTGAATGTGCCACGACGGTGATCCGCTCGCGCGGTCAGCGCGCATAGCTACGCGAGGGAGGTTGGGCTCCGGTCCGATCTCAGCCCCTACTGAGAAGGGATTCGCGCATGCGCAAGCTGCTGCTCGCGCTTGCGGCGATCGCTGCCGCCGCAATTGCGGTGACCGTCGCCGTGGGCTCGAGCCATCGAGAGGCGCCGGGGACGATGCTCGACCCCAGCGCCGACGACACCGACCTCTACGCCTTCACGGCGAAGGACGCGCCAGGTTCGCTGACCGTCGTCGGAAACTGGATCCCCGGGCAGAACCCGGCCAGCGGGCCGAACTTCTTCCGCTTCGACGACCGGGCCCGGTACTACATCAACGTCGACAACACCGGCGACGGCAAGAGAGACCTCGCCTACCGCTTCGAGTTCAAGACCTCCGTCCGTAACCCGAACTCGTTCCTGTACGCGCTGCCCGGCGCCAGCGGCTACGGGGACGCCAAGCTCAACGTCCTGCAGCGATACTCGATCACGCGTCTGAAGTACGCCTACCACGGTAGAAGAACGCGCGTACACGAGCACGTGATCGCCCGCGACCTGCCGGTCGCGCCGCCGAACATCGGGCCGAAGACGTTCCCAAATTATCAAGCGTTCGTCGACGGAGCAGTGCGCACGTTGAACGACGGCACGAAGGTCTTCGTCGGCCAGCGTGACGACCCGTTCTTCGTCGACCTGGGCGCGACGTTCGACGCGATCAACGTCCGCAGACTCACCGGCAACCAGGGTGAGGGCAAGGACGACTTCTCCGGGATGAACATCTCGTCGATCGTCCTGCAACTGCCCGAGCGGCTCGTGACGAAGGACGGCAAGGCCGTCGCCGGCCCCGACGCCGCCAACGCGGTCGTCGGCGTCTACCAGTCGACGGAGCGCCGCCGGCTGCAAGTCTCGGATCAGGCGGGCATCGCCCGGCGCCGGCACGCGCGCCGCGCGAGCGCCGGCCGCTGGGTCCAGGTCTCGCGACTCGGCAACCCGCTCGTCAACGAGGTCGTGATCCCGCTGGGCAAGAAGGACCAGTTCAACCGCACCAGCCCCGACCAGGACGCCGCGCTCTACGGCAGATTCGTGGTCAGACCCGAGCTGGCGGCGATCCTCAACGCGCTGTTCAGAATCGGCGCGCCCGAGAGCGACCGCACGGACATCGTGCAGGCGCTCCTGCAAGGCATCCCGAGACTGAACCAGCATGCGGGGATCAGAGGCCCGCCCGCGGTCGACACGCTGAAGCTCAACCTCGGCGTGCCCCCGGCGGCCAGCGAGAGCCGCTTCGGCGTGATCGGCGGCGACAACGCCGGCTTCCCGAACGGCCGCCGGCTCGGCGACGACGTGGTCGACATCGAGCTGCAGGTGGTGGCCGGGTTCCTGAAGGGCAACAGAGTGCCGCTCGGCGACGGCGTGGACCAGAACGACAAGCAGTTCCTGTCCACGTTCCCGTACGTCGCGGCGCCGGACAGCGGCTTCGACTCGGCGCCCTCGCGGCGAGTCGAGCCGGCCCATCCGCCGGTCGGGGCGGGTGGCAGCTGACGCACGGACCGGCAAGGGGGAGCGCTCGCATCGGGCGCTCCCCCGAGCCCGGAGGCACTTCGATGACGCTCCCTGCACGCAACATCCTCAGGCTCGTCACGCCGCTCGTCGTCTTCGGTGCGGTGCTGGCGCTGCTGACGCTCGTCAACCGCTTCGACGCGGCGGCGCCCGTGGAGCCGGCCGCGGCCCCGGTCGGCGCGGGCGTCGCCGGCCGCGCCGGGGCTGACCGCGTGCGCGAGCTGCAGGCCGCAGTCGCGTCGAGTCCCGGCGACGCCCGCGCGTACGCCGCGCTGGGCGAGGCCTTCCTCCAGCAGGCCCGGGAGACCGGCGAGCCGTCCTCCTACTCGCGCGCCGGGCGGGCCTTCGCGGCCGCACTGCGGCGCGACCCGGGCGACCTCGGCGCGCTCGTCGGCGCCGGGACGCTCGCGAACCTCCGCCACGACTTCCGCGAGGGCCTGCGCCTCGGTCGCGCGGCGCACCGCGCCGAGCCCGCGCTGGCGCGGCCCTACGTCGTGCTCGCCGACGCGCAGATCGAGCTGGGCCGCTACGACGCCGCGCTCGCCTCGATTCAGCGGCTGGTGGACC
>DATHEP010000394.1:0-2381 GCA_035318525.1 Conexibacter sp. | reverse complement strand
CGTCGGGGTCGCACGTCAGCCACTGGTAGGCGAACGTGATCGGATCGTCGCCCGTCCACGTGCCTTCGTCGGCTCTCAGCGTCTCCAGCTCGGCCGCCGTGCCAGTGATCGCCGGCGCGACGGTGTTGACGGGCGCTTCCGCGGCGGCGATCACGGCGCTCGCGGCCGAGTCGGCGGTGCCTGACGCAGGGCCGCTTCTCGCGGTGACGCGGACGCGTACGGTCCCGCCGACGTCGGCGGTTGCGAGTCTGTAGCTCGTGTCGGTCGCACCTTCGATGTCGGCGCATCTGGCACCTTCGCTGTCGCAGCGGCGCCACTGGTAGGCGTAGGTGAGCGGTCCGACGCCGCCCGACCATTCGCCCGCTTCGGCGTCCAGCGTCGCGCCGGCGAGCGCCGTGCCGCTGATCGACGGCGGCGTGTCGTTGCTCGGCGCGGCCTCGACGGGCTCGGTCGTGACCCACACTTCACGCGTGTCGACGACCGTTTCCTCGTCGGCGCGCCAGATGGAGGCGGTCATTTCGACGATCACGCGATGCCCGACCTCTTCGGCGGTCAGTCTGTAGCTGGGTTCTTCGCCTTCCTGCAGGAGGGTCGTTTCTTCGCCTTCCTCCTCGCGCAGGAACGTGTAGTCGGTCGTGACGCGCAGGCCCGCGTTCGATTCCACCGTGCTGTCGGCCGTGATCGTTTCGCCGACGACCTCGAGGCCGTTGTACGCCCCTTCTTCGTCGAAGGCGAACTGCGTGACCGCTTCCCCGGTCGGCGGGCTGTAGACGGTGATCTCTTCGCTGCCGTCGCTCCCTATCTCGGCGAGCCGCAGCTTGTAGCCGACGTCCGCGGCGGTCGGCTCGTAGTCCCACGGGTCGGTCGCGCCGGCGATGTCGACACACGTCATCTCGAGCGTTTCGGGGTCAGTCGTGAGCGGGTCGCAGCGCTGCCACTGGTGCGTGATGTCGGGCGAGCCTTCCCACCAGCCGAGTTCGAACGCTTCGTAGTCCTCGTCGAAGGACGGCGTCCACCATTCCGCCAGGAACGGCGGGAAGACGTTGGAGATCGCCCCGGGGTCGGCTACCACTTCCGTCGGGTCGCTGACGGCGGAGACCGAGCCGGCCCCGTTCGTGGCGGTCACGCTCAGGAGGAGCGTCGCGCCGACGTCGCCGCGGGCGACGCGGTAGGAGCTCTCGGTGGCGTCGGCGATGTCCGCGCATCCGGCGCCTGCTTCGTCGCAGCGCCGCCACTGGTAGTCGTAGTCGATCTCCTCGCTGCCCGACCACGTGCCGACGTCGGCGAACAGGAGCTGCCCAGCCTCGGCTGTGCCGCTGATGCTCGGGTCGGCCGTGTTCTCGGGATGCGCGGCCGCCGAGACGACCGCGCTCGACGCCGTCGTGGCGGCGTCGCCGTCGATCCCGTTTTCGCCTCTCACGACGGCGCGCACGGTCCCGCCGAGATCGGCGAGCACGGGGCGGTATCTGTCTCTGAAGCTGTTCGGGATGGCGACGCAGCTGGCGCCTCTTTCGTCGCAGCGCTGCCAGCTGACTATCCAATAGGGGATGGCGCCGGCCCATTCGCCTAGCTCGACGCTCAGCGGCGCGCCCACCACGGCGTCGCCCACGACGCTCGGCGCGGTCAGGTTTCTCGGTGCCGGGTCGGTGATCGTATCGGTGAGCGCCGAGGTCGCCGGCGAGCCGAAGCCGGAGCCGTTCTGGCCTATGACGGAGAAGCGGATTCTCTTGCCGACGTCGGCCGCTCTGACGACGTAGACGAGGAACGTCGCGCCGGAGATCGCCGAGCAGCTGGTGGGCGTCGTGCAGCGTTCCCACTGGTAGAAGAATCTGATCGGGGTCGCGCCGCCCCACAGACCCTCCGTCGCTCTCAGCGTATGGCCGTTCTCGGCACGACCGCTGACCGCCGGCGCCTCGAAGTTGCTCGGCAGGCCGCTCGTCGGGACGCTGACGACGGCGGTCGCCGCGGAGGTCCCCGACGCCGTGAACGCTTCGCCGACGTGCGCGGTCACGAGGGCGCGCAGGCGGGCGCCGTAGTCCGCGGCGGTCGGCGCATACGAGCTGCTCGTCGCGTCCTCGATGTCCTCGCAGCCTTCGCCTTCGGCGTCGCAGCGGCGCCACTGGTAGGTGAAGAAGTCGACGCTGCTGCTCCAGCTTCCTTCGTCCGTCGAGACGCTGCCGCCGAGGCCGAGTCTCGGCGTCCCGCTGGTTCTCGGCGCGCTCGTGTTCGCGAGCGCTTCGGCGGCGATCACCGGGGTCGCTTCCGAGAGCTCGGGGGCGGATCTGCCCTGCGCGTTCGTCGCCGTCACGGCCACGCGCAGCGTTGCTCCCGCGTCGGCTTCCGCAAACGTGTACTCGGCTTCCGTGGCCCCTTCGATGTCG
>DATHEP010000393.1:0-2173 GCA_035318525.1 Conexibacter sp. | reverse complement strand
GTACGCCGATCTCGCGGGCCGCGTGGAGCGTGTCGCGCGGCAGCTCGGGGACACGCGGCGACTCATGCTGGTGGCCGCCGCGAACGCCGTCGAGCCGGTCGTCGCCTACCTGGCGGCGCTGGCCGGCGGGCATCCGGTCCTGCTCGCGCCGGCCGACCGGACGGACGTCGTCGAGGGGCTCGCGGCGGCGTACGACCCGGACGTGGTCGCCGCCGGCGGCCGGCTCGACGAGCGCCGCAAGGGCAGCGTGCACGAGCTGCACCCCGAGCTGGCGCTGCTGCTCAGCACCTCCGGCTCGAGCGGGTCGCCGAAGCTCGTGCGCCTGTCGCGCGAGAACGTGCAGGCGAACGCCGAGGCGATCAACGAGTACCTGCAGATCCGCGACACCGACCGCGCAGTCACCACGTTGCCACTGCACTACTGCTACGGCCTGTCGGTGCTGCACAGCCATCTCGCGCGCGGGGCGGCGCTCGTGCTGAGCGAGCTGTCGGTCGTCGACCGCTGCTTCTGGGAGCTGGTGCGGCGCGAGCGCGTCACGAGCTTCGCCGGCGTGCCGTACACGTTCGAGCTGCTGGAGCGGGTCGGCTTCGCGCAGATGGACCTCCCCCACCTGCGCTACGTGACGCAGGCGGGCGGGCGGCTGGCGCCCGAGCGCGTGGTGCGCTGGGCGACGCTGGGCCGCGAGCGCGGCTGGGACCTGTTCGTGATGTACGGGCAAACCGAGGCGACCGCGCGTATGGCGTACCTGCCGCCGGATCTGGCGACGGCGCGCCCCGAGGCGATCGGCGTGCCGATCCCGGGCGGGTCGTTCGCGCTGGAGCCAGTCGACGGCTGCGAGGAGCCCGACGTCGGCGAGCTGGTCTTCCGCGGCCCGAACGTGATGCTCGGCTACGCGAGCGCGCCCGCCGACCTGGCGCTCGGCCGCGAGGTTGAGACGCTGCGTACCGGCGACCTCGCGCGCGAGGGCGAGGACGGCCTGTGGGAGGTCGTCGGCCGGCGCAGCCGCTTCGTGAAGGTGCTCGGGCTGCGGATCGACCTCGACCGCGCGGAGACGCTGCTAGGCGCCCGCTGCGCGGGGCGCGACGAGCAGCTCGTGGTGGCGATCGAGGACGCGCGCGAGCCGGCGGACGTGCGCCGTGCCGCAGTGCGCGCGCTCGGCGTGCCGGCCGGCGCGGTGTGCGTCGTGCAACTGGACGAGCTGCCGCGGCTGGCGTCGGGCAAGCCGGACTACGCGGCGCTGGCCGAGCTTGCGCGGGCGCAGCCGGCGACGGGCGACCGCGCCGAAGGCCGTGCCGCGGACGGCGCGGAGGAGCTCGTCGCGAGCGCGGACTGTCTGCGCGCACTGCTCGCCGACGTGCTCGACCGCGACCCGCTGCGGATTCGCGACGAGGACACGTTCGTCTCGCTCGGCGGTGACTCGCTCTCGTACGTGCAGGCGTCGGTGCGGATCGAAGCCGCCCTGGGCGCGCTGCCCGCGGGCTGGCACGTGATGCCGGTCGTCAAGCTGGCGACGGCCGCGCGCCAGCCCGGCGACGCAAGCGCACGGCGCGGCGGCCTGCTCGGCGCGCTCGCCCCTCACCGGCTGGAGACGAGCGTGCTGCTGCGCGCGCTCGCGATCGTGCTGATCGTCGGCACGCACGCAGGCATGTTCGCCGTGCTCGGCGGCGCCCACCTGCTGGTGGCGGTCGCCGGCTTCAACTTCGCGCGCTTCCAACTTGGGCCCGGCTCGCGCGTCGAGCGGCTGCGCGGCCAGCTCGCGAGCGTCGCGCGGATCGCCGTGCCGACGGTCGCCTGGATCGCGTTCGCGGCCCTGCTGATCGCTGACGAGTACGGCGTCGCCAACGTGCTGCTTGCGAACGCGGTGGTGGGCCCGGAGACGTGGTCGCTGCAATGGCACTTCTGGTTCGTCGAGGTGCTGCTGTACATCCTGCTGGCGCTGGCGCTCGTGCTGGCCGTGCCGGCGGCAGACCGCGCGGAGCGGCGTTGGCCGCTCGGCTTCGCGGCGGCGGTGCTGGCGGTCGGGCTGCTGGGCCGCTACGGGCTGGTGGATCTCAGCGTGCCGCACACGCGGCCCCTGCTGTGGCTGTTCGCGCTCGGCTGGCTGGCGGCGCGCTGCACGGCTCCGTGGCAGCGCGCGCTCGTGACCGCAGTCGTGCTCGCGACCGTGCCCGGC
>DATHEP010000392.1:0-4913 GCA_035318525.1 Conexibacter sp. | reverse complement strand
TGTCGGCGAGGTAGCGATCGACGGGGTAGGGCGCCACCTCGACCCGCTCGAGCCACGGCTCGGCCTCTGAGCACAGCAGCGGCGCGAGGTCGTCGCGGCCCGCGTGGGGCACGCGGAAGATCGCGCCGGCGAAGCGGCTGTTGCCGCCGCGCTCGGCGTGCGGGGCGGCCTCCAGCACCAGCACTCGCGCGCCCTCCTCGTGCGCCGCCAGGGCGGCTATGAGCGCGGCGTTGCCGGCTCCGACCACCACCACCTCACACTCGATCGTCTCGATGCCAACGTCGGCCATCAGGCCTCCTCCCAGATTGCAGAATACAATTGCATGTGATTGTATACAGCAACTATGGGAACCGATCGACCGGGGGTGCGGCTCCGCCGGGCGCTGCTCGCGCCCGAGGTGCTGGTGCTGCCGGGCGCCTACGACGCGCTGACGGCGCGGCTTGTCGCCAGGCACGGATTCGAGGCCGTCTACCTGACCGGCGCCGGCACCACCAACGCCCAGCTCGCCCTGCCCGACATCGGCCTGCTGACGCTGACTGAGATGGCCGGCGCGGTCGCGCGCGCCGCAACCGCCGCCGACGTGCCGTTGCTCGTGGACGCCGACACCGGCTACGGGTCGGGGGCGAGCATCCAGCGCGCCGTGCGCGAGCTCGACCGCGCCGGCGCCGGCGGCATCCAGATCGAGGACCAGGTGCTCGACAAGCGCTGCGGGCACCTGGACGGCAAGACCGTCGTCGCCAGCGCCGAGATGGCCGAGCGGATCGAGCTGGCGCGTGTCGCACGGCTCGACCCGGACCTGGTTCTGGTCGCCCGCACCGACGCCGCCGCCGTCGAGGGCGTCGAGGGCGCGCTCAGGCGCGCGCACGCCTACGTCGACGCCGGCGCGGATGCGATCTTCGTCGAGGCGCTCGGCGGTGCCGAGGACTTCGAGGCGTTCGCCCGGCGCGCGCCGGAGGTTCCGCTGATCGCCAATATGACCGAGTTCGGCAAGACGCCGCTGCTCTCCTCGGCCGAGCTCGGCGCCCTCGGCTACGCCGCCGTGCTGTTCCCCATGACCGCGTTCCGACTGATGCTGAGGGCGGTCGACGACGGGCTTGCCGAGCTCGCGCGGGAGGGGACCCAGCGGGGGCTGGTGGAGCGCATGGCGACCCGCGACGAGCTCTACGAGGTGCTCGGCTATGACCCCGCCGAGCCGCTGCTGGAGCCGCCGGGGTGAAGGCCTACGACCTGCTGGTGGGCGGCGAGTGGCGGGCCGGGGGCGGCGGGTCGATGCCGGCCTTCGACCCCTACGCCGAGTCCGCCTGGGCGGAGGTCGCGGTCGCGAGCGCCGCGGACGTCGACGCCGCTGTCGCCGCGGCGGGGGCGGCCTTCGAGGGCTCCTGGCGGCGGACGCCGGGCGTCGAGCGGGCGCGCCTGCTGTACGCGCTGGCGGCGGCGATCGATCGCGACGCCGAGCGCCTCGCCCGGATCGAGACGACCGACAACGGCAAGGTGATCCGAGAGACCCTCAACCAGGTCCGCTTCTGCGCCCGCATCTACCGCTACTTCGCCGGCCAGGCCGACACGCTGGTCGGCGACGTGATCCCGCTCGACGACGGCGTCGGGCTCGACTACGCGACCCGCGAGCCGTACGGCGTGGCGGCGCTCATCACGGCTTGGAACTCGCCGCTCCAGCTGCTGGCGAACAAGCTTGCGCCGGCGCTGGCGGCTGGCAACGCGGTCGTCGTCAAGCCCTCCGAGCACGCCTCGGCGAGCACGCTCGAGCTGGCCCGGCTGTTCGAGGAGGTCGGCTTCCCCGCCGGGGTCGTCAACGTGGTCGCAGGCGGTCCCGAGGTCGGCGACGCGCTCACCCGTCACCCGGGGGTGGGCGTCGTCAGCTTCACCGGTGGCGTCGAGACCGGCCGGCGGGTCGCCGCCAACGCTGCGCGGAACGTCCGGCCGGTCGCACTCGAGCTGGGCGGAAAGTCGGCTCAGGTGGTGCTGCCCGACGCCGATCTCGAGCGCGCGGCGACGGGCGTCGTCGCCGGCATCTTCGCGGCGGCGGGACAGACCTGCATCGCCGGTTCACGGCTGGTCGTCCACGCCGACGTACACGACGAGCTGCTCGAGCGGGTCGCCGCGCGAGCGCGCGCGATCACGCTCGGCAACCCGCTCGAGCCCGCGACCGAGATGGGCCCGCTCGCCCACCGGGCCCAGCGCGAGCGGATCCTCGGCCATATCGAGCGGGCGCTCGGCGAGGGCGCGCGCCTGGTCTGCGGGGGCGCGGGTGCGACGGTCCCGGAGCGGGGCTACTTCGTCGCGCCGACTGTCCTCGCGGATGTCCGCGAGGAGATGCACGTCGCCCGCCAGGAGCTGTTCGGCCCGGTGCTGGCGGTGACGTCGGTCGCCGACGCGGACGAGGCGCTCGCGGTCGCCAACTCCACCGAGTACGGGCTCGCCGCCGGGGTCTGGACCCGCGACGTCACGCTCGCGCATCGCCTCGCGCGCGAGCTGCGTGCCGGCTGCGTCTGGGTCAACACCTACCGAGCGAGCGCCGCCCAGGCGCCGTTCGGCGGCATGGGCGCGAGCGGTTATGGGCGCGAGCGCGGCGCCCAGGCACTCGACACCTACCTCCAGGTCAAGAACACGATGGTCGACCTCTCCGACGCTCCCCGCGACCCGTTCAGCCTGCGGACGTGAGCGGCGGCGGCAAGCCTGAGACGGTCGGCGTGGTCGGCCTCGGCGCGATGGGCGGCGCGCTCGCCGAGCGGCTGATCGCGGCCGGCGAGCCGGTCGCCGTCCACGATGTCGACGCCGACGCGGTGGCGCGCCTGCGCGCCCGCGGGGCCCGCGCGACGGGGATCGACGCGGTCGCGGACTGTGGCACCGTCCTGACCTGCCTGCCGACGGCGGCCGACCTCGATTCCGTCCTGGTCGGCGAAGGGCTGCTGGAGAGGCTCGGCGGCGCCCTGCTGGCCGAGACGAGCACGGTGCTGCCGGCCACGGTGCGCGAGCTCGCCGCACG
This sequence comes from Conexibacter sp., assembly GCA_035318525.1. Taxonomy (GTDB): domain Bacteria; phylum Actinomycetota; class Thermoleophilia; order Solirubrobacterales; family Solirubrobacteraceae; genus Conexibacter. Next base: position 1,909 of record DATHEP010000392.1, on the reverse strand, counting down.
GGCCGCCGAGCATCGGGTCGAGGTCGTCGACTGCCCGGTCAGCGGCGGGCCCGAGGAGGCTCGCGCCGGGACGCTGACGGTCCTGGCGGGGGCGGACGGCGGTGCGCTCGAGCGCGCGCGGCCCGTGCTGGAGCGGCTCGGCCGCGTCGAGCACGTAGGCCGGGTCGGCGACGGCAAGGCGATCAAGCTGGTCAACAACGCGATGTCGATGGGCAACGTGGTGGTGGCGATGGAGGCGTTCATGATCGGCGTCGCCCACGGCCTCGACCGCGAGCGAATGGTCGAGGTGCTGGGCCGCTCGGGCGGCCGCTCGCACCACTTCGCCAAGCGCATGCCGCGCGTCCTCGCCGACGACTTCGAGTCCGGCTTCGCGATTCGCCTGGGAGAGAAGGATCTCCGCCTGGTGCTCGAGGCGGCCCACGCCGTGGACTGCCCGGTCCCGGTGGCCGCCTGCGTCCACCAGCTGCTCGAGATCGCGCGCGCGACCGGGCTGGCCGACCTCGACGTGGCGGCCGTCGTCAAGCTCTACGAGGGCTGGGCGGCAGGCGATTCGGCCCAAGAAGGGTAGGCACAGGTTCCATATCATGGTACGGTGGTACCGGATACCGGAAACTATTTGGGCGCTCCCGAGACCAGCTTGGACATCTCTTACCTCATCAAACGCGCCGCGCGCAACTTTCCCGACGCGCCCGCAGTCGACGACGGACGACTGGCACTGAGCGCCGCGGAGCTCGACGAGAGTGCGCTGCGGCTCGCGCGGGGCCTGCTCGGACAGGGCCTCGACCCCGACGCGCGCGTCGGGGTGCTGTCGGAGAACTGCACCGAGTACGTCGTCGCCGACGTCGGCATCGCCCACGCGCGCCTGGTGCGCGTCGCGCTCAACGCGCGCCTGCACCTCGCCGACTTTCGCTTCATGGCCGAAGACGTCGGCATGGCCGCGCTGCTGCACTCGCGCGCCTTCGACGCCGAGGCCGCCGCCCTCGCCGACGAGCTGGGCCTGGTCACGATCAGCCTCGAGCCCGGCAGCGAGGTCAGCCCCCACTATCCCGACCTGCCCGCCGCGGCCAGCCTCCCCGGCCCGCGCGACGAAGAGGATCCCGCCTGGATCACCTACACCTCCGGCACCAGCGGGCGCCCCAAGGGCGTGGTGCTGAGCCACCGCTCGCTGCGCGAGGTGGCGCTGAACCTGCTGCTCGAGCTCGGTCCGGTCGAGCCCGGTGAGCAGGTCGTCCTGACCCAGCCGCTCTCGCACGGGGCCGGGTACTTCGTCCTGCCCTGGCTGATGTCCGGCGGCGGGGTCTACGTGATGCGTCGGTTCGACCCCGCCGAGGCGCTCGCGGTCGGCCAGCGCCCCAACGTGCGGCTGCTCAAGCTCGTGCCGGCGATGCTCGAGTCGATCGTCGAGCTCGACGGTGACTGGGGCTATGACTCCTTCGTCTACGGAGCGGCGCCGATCGCCGGCCCGCTGCTCGAGACGGCGCTCGACCGGCTCGGTCCGCGGCTGGTGCAGATCTACGGGCAGACCGAGGCCCCCGTGACCCTGACCTGCCTCGACCGCGCCGACCACCTCGGCGACGCCGACCGGCGCTTCTCCGCCGGGCGGCCATTCCGGTCCGTCGCGATCGAGGTGCGCGACGAGGACGACGCGCCGGTGGCGCCCGGCGAGGTCGGCGAGGTCGTCGTCCGCGGCTCGCACCTGATGAGCGGGTACCACGGCCTGCCGACTCAGACCGCCGCCGTCCTGCGCGACGGCTGGGTGCACACGCGCGACATGGGTCGGCTCGACGAGCGCGGCTACCTGACGCTGCTCGGGCGCAGCGACGAGATGATCAACTCGGGCGGCTTCAACATCTCCCCGCGCGAGGTCGAGCTGGCGCTCGGTGAGCACCCGGCGGTCGACGACGTCGCC
>DATHEP010000391.1:0-2909 GCA_035318525.1 Conexibacter sp. | reverse complement strand
GGCCGCGCTGGGCCCGGCCGAGAGCGTGGCGCGCATCGTGCGGCCGCTGCCGCAGGGCGAGGACGGACGATCGCGGCCCGCCCGCCGCTTCGCCCGCGCCTTCACCGAGCGCTACCGACGCGTGCCGACGCCGGAGGCGTTCTACGGCTACGAGTCGATGCGCAGCGTGCTCGCGGCGGTCGAGCGCGCGGCGAAGGCGACGCCGGACGGCCTTGTCACTCGCGCGGCAGTCGTGCGCGAGTACTTCCGCACGCAGCCGCGCGCGAGCGTGCTCGGCCCGTACGCGATCGACGCCGTCGGCGACACGTCGCTGCGCGGCTGGGGCGCATTCGGCGTCGCCGACGACGGGCTGCGCTTCTTGAGGCCGCTCGGTGCGGCCGGCGCGTCAGTCGAGCGCTGAGCGCAGCGCCTCGTCCAGCTCCGGGTGCGCGAAGCGGAAGCCGAGCGCGAGCGGGCGGCGCGGCACCGCGCGCTGCCCGGTCGTGACGATCTGCTCCATCTCGCCGTAGAGCGCGCGCAGCGCGAGCCGCGGCACCGGCGCGACGGCGGGGCGGTGCAGCGCGCGGCCGAGCGCCTTCGAGAAGTCGCGGTTGGTGGCGGGCGTCGGCGCGCTGCCGTTGAGCGGACCGCGCCAGTCGCCGCCGTCTCCGTCGAGCGCTGCGAGGTAGAGCGCGACGAGGTCGTCGACGTGGATCCACGGCATCCACTGGCGCCCGCCGGCGACGGGGCCTCCGACGCCGGCCTTGAATGGCGGCAGCATCTTCGCCAGGGCGCCGCCGCTCGGATCGAGCACGACGCCTGTGCGCACGATCGCGACGCGCACGCCGAGTGTCTCCGCCGCCTGCGCGGCGCGCTCCCAGGCGACGCACACCTCGGCGAGGAAGTCGTCGCCGGGCGGCGTCGACTCGTCGAGCTCCTCGTCGCCGCGGGGGCCGTACCAGCCCACCGCTGAGGCCGAGACGAGCACGCCGGGGCGCGGATCCGCGGCGCGCAGGCCGGCGACGAGGTTCGCCGTGCCGACCTCGCGGCTCGTGCGGATGCGCTCCTTCGCGGCGCTGCTCCAGCGCTGCGCGACCGGCTCGCCAGCGAGATGGACCAGGCCGTCGCGGCCCGCCAGCGCGCCGGCGGGGGCGGGCTCGCCGAGCGGGTCCCAGGCGGCGGCGTCGATCCCTGCTCCGAGCCGCTCGCGGGCGCGCGCCGGGTTGCGCGAGAGCACGGTCACCTCGTCGCCGCGCCGCGCAAGCGCGGCCACGAGCCGCGTACCGATCAGTCCCGTCGCGCCCGTCAACGTCACCCGCATGCGTCACTCCTACCCGTCGTCGCCGGCATCGAAGAGGACTACGCGGCGCGGCGCGCGGCGGTTGGGTCAGGCGGCGCCGACGTGCAGCTCGTCGGCCGGCGCGTAGCCGACCTCGTTGTGGGCGTGCGCCTGGCCGCTCGTGCGGGCCTGCTCGGCGACGGCGTGCGCGACGGCGGGGGCGACGTCGCGGTTGAAGACAGAGGGGACGATGTAGTCGTCGCGCAACTCGTCGACCGGAACGCTGTCGGCGATCGCCTGCGCGGCGGCCACCTTCATCTGCTCGGTGATCGCGCTCGCGCGCACGTCCAGCGCGCCGCGGAAGATCCCCGGGAAGGCGAGCACGTTGTTGATCTGGTTCGGGTAGTCGGAGCGGCCGGTGGCCATGATGCGCACGTACGGCGCCGCCTCCTCGGGCGTGACCTCGGGGTTCGGGTTCGCCATCGCGAAGACGATCGGGTCGGGGCGCATCCGGCCGAGCGCCTCGGCCGGCATCACGCGCGCGCCGGACAGGCCGATGAAGAGGTCCATCCCGTCGATCACGTCGCCGGGACCGCCGTCGAGCTTCTCGGGGTTCGTGCGTTCGGCGTACCACCGCTTCGTCGCGTTCATGGTCCCGTCGAGGTAGTCGGCGCGCTCGGTGTGAACGGCGCCGCGCGAGTCGCAGCCGATCACCTCGGTGACGCCCGCGCTTCTGAGGATCTTCGTGACGGCGACGCCGGCCGCGCCGAGCCCGACGACGAGCACGCGCAGGTCCGCCATGCGGCGGCCCGTCAGCTTGATGGCGTTCAGCAGCGCGGCGAGCACGACGATCGCGGTGCCGTGCTGGTCGTCGTGGAAGACCGGGATGTCGAGCTCCTCGATCAGCCGGTCCTCGATCTCGAAGCAGCGCGGGGCGGAGATGTCCTCGAGGTTGATGCCGCCGAACGTCGGCGCCATCGCCTTGACGATCGAGACGATCTCGTCCGGGTCCTTCGTGTCGAGGCAGATCGGGAACGCGTCGACGCCGGCGAACTCCTTGAAGAGGACGGCCTTGCCCTCCATCACCGGCATCGCGGCGGCCGGGCCGATGTCGCCGAGCCCGAGCACCGCCGTGCCGTCGGAGACGACGGCGACCGTGTTGCGCTTGATCGTGTACTGGAAGGCCTTGTCGGGGTCCTCCTCGATCGCCTTGCAGACGCGCGCCACGCCGGGCGTGTACGCCATCGAGAGGTCGTCGCGCGTCTTCAGCGGCAGCTTGTTGCGCTGCTCGATCTTGCCGCCGAGGTGGACCTGGAACGTGCGGTCAACGGTGTCGAGCACGCGCACGCCGTCGAGGGCTTCGATCGCGTTCGTGATGGCGCCCCACGTCGCCTGCTCGGCGCACAGCGCGGTGAAGTCCCGGACCGTTCTGCCGTTGTCGATCGCGACGAGGTCGACGGCGCCGATCGTGCCGCCCGCGTCGCCGATCGCGCTGGCTACTCGGCCGAGCATCCCGGGCCGGTCCGCGATCTCCACGCGGATCGTGAGGCTGAACTGAGCGCTCGGGGTGATGGCCATGTGCGTACGCGGTCCTTCTTCGTCGGAATTTGGCGGGAGATGCGCATTATATTGCCACGAGGCGGTCCTCGCC
>DATHEP010000390.1:0-4621 GCA_035318525.1 Conexibacter sp. | reverse complement strand
TCGCGCAGGTAGCTGGAGATCAGCGCGTCGGCGGCGCGGCCGTGCCGGCTCGCGTCGGGGCTCACGGCCGCAGCCGTCGTCGTCGGGATCGCGACTGGCACGGGGACCGGCGCCGAACCGTCTGACGGAAGGGGGGAGGAGGAGGTGCTCATGCGGTCCACCCTCTCAGGCCGCCGCCGTGCGATGCAAGCCCGCCGCGGCGCGGGCATCCACTTGCGCCGGCAGTACTGCCAATCCGAGTCGCATGTCGCGAGGCCTCCGTTTCGTCGAGGGTGCGCCGACGGGGCGTCTAGCCAGAGCTTGGTTTTGCCATTTCGGCGCACGTCCAAACGACACGTGTCCGCGGACACGCGTCCGCGCGCTAACGACCCCGGGCCGTAGAGGCGACCGGCCGGTCGGCACGGCGCTGCGCCGACTCCGGCATGATGCGCGCGGGGATGCGGATCGGGGGGATCTACGAGTGGAAGCAGAACGCCCACTACCGGGTGCTGATCCCGCTGCACGCGCTCGGCCGCCGCGGCCACGACCCGGTGTTCGCCCGCGCCGGCTCCGGCGAGCAGGGCGGCGCGCTGGCGCCCGAGCGGATCGCCGGCTGCGACGTGGTGCACGGCTATCGGCAGCTCACGGACGACGAGGTGCGCGTCGTCCGGCGCCTCGTGCGGGCCGGCGCCGCGTTCGTGTGGGACACCGACGACGACCTGCGGTCCGTACCGCGCGGGCGCCCTCGCCAGCGCAGAGGGGACGGCCCAGGCGCCAAGGCGAGGTTCGCCCGCACCGTCGAGCTGGCGCTTTCGGCCGACGTGGTCACGACCAGCACGGAGCCGCTGGCGGAGCTGTACCGGTCGCACGGCGCCGCGCGCGTGGAGGTGCTCGGCAACTACCTCGACCGCGGCGCCGGGCGCAAGCAGCGCAAGCACGACGGGATCGTGATCGGCTGGCTGGCGGGGCTCGAGCACGCGGCGGACGTCGCACGGATCCCGGTGGTCGAGGCGCTGCGACGGCTGCTCGACGCGCATCCCGAGGTGCGCGTGGAGACGATCGGACTCGACCTCGGGCTGCCGGCGGACCGCTACGCATGCGACCCGCTGGTGGACTTCGAACGACTGCAGGACCGCATGGCCCGCTGGGACGTCGCGATCGCACCGTTGGTCGACATCCCCTTCAACCTCGCTCGCTCCGACGTCAAGCTGAAGGAGTACGCCAGCGTCGGACTCCCGTGGCTCGCCTCGCCGGTCGGGCCGTACGTCGGCTACGGCGAGTCGGAGGGCGGTCGGCTCGTGGCCGACGGCGACTGGTTCGAGGCGCTGGAGCGGCTCGTGGGCGAGCGGCGCGAGCGGGCGAAGCTCGGCAAGCGCGCGCGGCGTTGGGCGAAGACGCAGTCGATCGAGCGCCACGTCGAGCGCTGGGAGCGCGTGTACGCCGAGGCGATCGAGCGGCGTCAGCTGCGCAGATAGGCGAGCACCGCCAGCACGCGGCGGTGGTCGGTGTCGGACACGGTGAGTCCGAGCTTCCCGAAGATCGACGAGATGTGCTTCTCCACCGCGCCGTCGGTGACGACGAGCGCGGCCGCGATGGCGGCGTTCGAGCGGCCCTCGGCCATCAGCTCCAGCACCTCGCGCTCGCGCGGCGTCAGCTCGTCGAGCGGGCCGCCGCTCGTGCGGTGGCGCGTGACGAGCTGCGCGACGACCTCGGGGTCCATCGCCGTGCCGCCGCCGGCGACCCGCTCGACCGCGTCGACGAACTCCTTCACGTCGGCGATGCGGTCCTTCAGCAGGTAGCCGACGCCGCCGCGGCCGTCGGCCAGCAGCTCGGCGGCGTACGTCTCCTCGACGTACTGCGAGACGATCAGGACCGCCGTCCCCGGCACCCGCTCGCGCACCGCGAGGGCCGCCTTCACGCCCTCGTCGGTGAACGTTGGCGGCATGCGCACGTCGACGACGCAGATGTCCGGCTTGTGGCCGGCGGCGGCGCGCACGAGTGCGTCGCCGTCCTCGACTGCCGCGACGACCTCGTGCCCGTGGTCGCGCAGCAGCCGGATCATCCCGTCGCGCAGCAGCGCCAGGTCCTCGGCGATCACCACCCGCATCGCGCCATCCTACGCCCGAGAGGCACGGTGGCCGGCGCTGGACGCCACCCGGTGCCTCGCCAATGCAACCAGCATTGGCTTCGACACCGTGCGGCGCCCAGCATCCGCCCACCGTGCCTCTCGGGCGCAGGATGAACCTGGTTGGCCCTCCCTTGAGTCGGGCGGGCGGCGGGCGGCGGGGACCGGTGCTACCCGCCGCCCGCCCGCGGCAACTGAGGTCAGGCCGCTTAGCGGACGCCGCCGCCTACGCGCGCGTGCGAGTGGACCTGTCCGTAGGAGAGGGCGTAGGGGTAGATGGCGACCTCGTCCAGGCCGCCGGCGTAGAAGCGCCAGCGCGACTGCTTCGCGCCGATCGACAGGTCCGCGCGCTCGTCTGCCAGCTCGAGCCACGATGGGCCCTGCGCCGCCAGCCAGCCCTCGACGTAGATCCGCATCACGGTGCCGTCGTATGTCGCGGCGACGTGGCTCCAGCGAGTCGGGTCGACGCCTGTGCTCAGCGTGCTCCACTGCCCGCCGGCGTAGCGCGAGAAGGCCAGCTCGCCGTTTCTCATGCCGAGCAGGTAGCCGCCGTCCCGGCCCTCGCTGGAGAAGATCCGCCGCGTCACGTCGTTGCGGCCGCCTGGCTGCACCCACGCCTCGAGCGTGAAGGGAGCGCGGCCGGGGAACGCGAGGCCGTCGTCCTCGGCGACGTGCACGAACTGGCCGAGCGGCTGAGTCTGCAGGCCGTCGAGGTCGATCGCGGTGTCGGCGTCGCGCCAGATCTCGCCTGCGATCCCGAGCGTCGGCGGGCCGACGTAGGCGCCGGGATGCTGCTGCGTCTCGTCGGCCGCGACGAGTGCGCTCGGCTGCTCGCCGAGGCGCCAGTAGGCGGCGGGTCTGTGGGCCAGCACGACGGCGCGGTAGGGCGACGTGCCGGGGTGGTGGTGCGGCGGCGGGTCGCCCGTCGCGAGTGCGGGCGAGGCCGCCGCGAGCGCGAGCAGCGCGGCGGCGGCGGGGAGGAGGCGGCGGATGATGGGCATGGCGGGAATGAGATCCGCACCGGTCGCGGCGGGCCAGCGCGCCGCTCGCCGCGCGCGCCCGGGCCATCAGCCGAAAGCCGGACGATTACGTCGTAGCGGGCGCGCGCCGCATCCCCGCGCGGCCATGCCGAGTGCGCATCGTGGTCATGACGCCGGCCGGATCGCTGCCGGCGGGCGCCTTCACGCCGCCGGACCGGCCGGCAGCTCGGCGTGCAGGGTCGTGCCGCCGCCGGACGGGCTGACGACCGCGAGCGTGCCGTCCAGCGCCTCGACCCGCCGCTGCAGGCCGATGAGGCCCGAGCCCCGAGGGTCCGCGCCGCCGCGCCCGTCGTCGGCGACCTCGACCGCCAGCACGTCGTCGCGCAGTGTCAGCCGCACGAGCACCGCGCGCGCCTCGCTGTGCTTCGTCGCGTTCGTGAGCGCCTCGGCGACCACGAAGTACGCGGCACCCTCGACCGCGGCCGGCGGCCGCGACGGCAAGTCGGCCTCGATCCTCACCGCCAGCGGCGAGCGCGCCGCGAGCGCCGTGATCGCCGCCTCCAGCCCGCGGTCGCTGAGGATCGGCGGATGGATTCCGCGCGCCAGGTCGCGCAGCTCGGTCAGCGCCGTTCTTGCCTCGCCGCGTGCCTCGACGAGCAGCTCGCGCGCCTGCTCGGGGTCGCTCGCGAGCTTCTCCTCGGCCATCCCCAGCGACATCGCGAGCGCGACGAGCCGCGCCTGCGCGCCGTCGTGCAGGTCGCGCTCGATCCGCTGCAGCTCGGCCGCCTGGGCGTCGACCGCGCCGGCGCGCGTGCTCGTCAGCACGTCGACGCGCTCGGTCAGCTCCTCGCTGCGCGGGGGTCGCAGCAGCGGCACCATCATCGCCAGCTCGAGCGCCGTCAGCCCGCGCACGACCCAGCCGCAGATGGGCACGAGCACGAGCCCGACGCCGGCCGCCGCGAGCGCGGTCGCGAGCGAGTCGACGTCCCACAGGCCCAGCTCGACCGCCTGCGGAAGCGACCAGTACCACGCCGGCAGCGTCAGCAGCCCGAGCGCGACCGACCACAGCAGGATCGCCGCGAGCGAGATCGCGAAGCCGAGCACGCCGCAGATGCCGGTCCACGCGAAGTCCTTCCACGTCGCCGGGTCGGCGGCCGCCGCGCGCAGGCGCGCGAACCAGCCGGCGCCGTCGCGACCGCGCCGGTAGCGCTCTGGGATCGGCGCGCCCAGCACGAGCGCCGCGCGTCGGCGCTCGATCCGCGCGAACCAGCGGAACGCCCAGAAGAAGACGAGCGCTACCAGCACGCCGACGACGAGCACGGCGAGGCCGAGCGTCACGGAGACGCCGGTGACCCACAGCGTGAAGGCGACGACGCTCGTCACGAGCCCGACGCAGTGGAAGGCGAAGTCGCGCGCCCAGCGGATCAAGACGGTCATGGGGGCATCGTATGGCGCGGGTGGCGGACCGCCATGGCGCTCGCTTGCGTATCGGGGTGGGGATGGCCCCAGGGGCCAACTCCGCAACTTCCCCGCTCAC
>DATHEP010000389.1:0-4415 GCA_035318525.1 Conexibacter sp. | reverse complement strand
CGCACGCGAGCGTGGAGCGGGTGCGCGAGCTGCTCGTGCACCGCTCGGCGTACCAGCTCAAGGAGGCCGATCCGCATTCGTGGGCGATTCCGCGCCTCGCCGGTGCGCCCAAGGCGGCGCTCGTGGAGGTGCAGGCCGACGAGTACGGCGGTGGACGCGCGGACCGCATCCACGCGGTGCTGTTCGCGAAGACGATGAGCGCAGTCGGGCTCGACCCGACCTACGGCGCCTATCTCGCTGAGCTTCCCGCGATCACGCTCGCGACCGTGAACCTGATGTCGCTGTGCGGACTGCACCGACGGCTGCGCGGGGCGATCGTCGGCCACCTCGCCGCGTTCGAGATGACCTCCTCGCTGCCCAACCGCCGCTACGGCAACGGGCTTCGGCGCCTGGGCTTCGGCAGCGAGGCGACGGACTTCTTCGACGAGCACGTCGAGGCCGACGCCGTCCACGAGCAGATCGCCGTCTGGGATCTCGCCGGCGGGCTGGCCGCCGCGGAGCCGGCGCTCGCCGCCGACATCCTCTTCGGCGCTCGTGCGCTGCTGGCGCTCGAAGGACGCTGGGCCGCGCACCTGCTCGCCGCCTGGGAGCGTGGCGAGCGTTCGCTGTGGCCGCCCGCGTGAGCGATCGGCTCCCGATCTCCTATGTGCTTCCGCTGCGGATGGTGGACGTGGGACCGCGCGCCGAGCTTGCCGCCTACCTGCGGGAGCTGATCGGCTGGGTTGACGACGTGATCGTCGTGGATGGCTCGGAGCCCGAGCTGTTCGTCGGCAACGCGGCGACATGGCCGGCTGGCGTGCGTCAGCTCGCGCCCGATCCCGCGCACGACTGCCTCAACCGCAAGGTCGTGGGTGTCCACACCGGCGTCGAGCGGGCGCGCCACGAGCACGTCGTGCTCGCGGATGACGACGTCCGCTACCTGCGGCCGCAGCTCGCGCGCATCCACGCGCTGCTGGACGCCCACGACCTCGTGCGGCCGCAGAACGTCTTCGATCCGTTGCCCTGGCACGCTCGTTGGGACACGGCGCGCACGCTGCTGAACCGCTCGCTGGGCGCCGACTTCCCGGGCACGCTCGCAGTACGCCGCTCGCGCTTCCTCGCGATGGGCGGCTACGACGGCGACGTCATGTTCGAGAACCTGGAGCTGATCCGCACCGTTCGCGCCGATGGCGGACGTGAGGTCGCTCCGCTGGATCTGCTCGTGCGTCGTCGTCCACCAACGGCCGCGCAGTTCTGGAGCCAGCGCGTGCGGCAGGCCTACGACGAGTTCACGCTGCCCGTGCGCCTGGCCTGTTGGCTCGCCGTCGCCCCGCTGGTCGCGCTCGCGCTCGCCCGTCGGCGTCCGCGCGCGATCGGGCTCGGCGCGATCAGCGTAGTAGCGCTCGCCGAACGCGGTCGACGGCGCGCCGGCGGTGAGGCGTTCCCGGCCAGCTCCTCGCTGCTGGCTCCGCTGTGGCTCCTCGAACGAGGCTTCTGCATCTGGCTCGCGCTCCTGCAGCGACTCCAACACGGCGGGGTTCTCTACGGCGAGACCGTGATCCCAACCGCCGGGCACTCGCTTCGCATGCTCAGACGCCGTGCCCGCAGACGTCCATCAGCGAGAACCGGACAGACGGTCGATGTTCACTCGCCGTCCGCTGCGGTTGAGCACTCCGCTCCGCTGTCGGCCTGAAACCCCGTCAGCTTGTGGGTGCCGTCGCAGAACGGCCGCAGCTGCGAGCGTCCGCACCGACACAGGGCAACGGTCGCGCGGCGTGTTGGGATCGGATGGCCGTCCTGATCCGTCAGCTCGAACGCTCCTCGCAGCAGGTAGGGACCGTCCCGGTACGGCGTGACCACCGCGACGGGTGTTCTCGGACCCGGCACGTCTGGTCCCGGTCGAGGCGGCAGCGCCGTCGTCGGAAGCAGCTCTCCCAGCACGGTCGTCAGATCTTCGACATCGACCTCGTCGCGGCCATCCCGGCGGGCAACGCAACCCGCCAGCGCGAGCAGCTGCACGACATCGGCAGTGACCGGCAGCTCGATCCCGCTCGGCAGCTGCACCGACGCTGGGCTCATTGCCTCGCCCCGATGCCGCTACGCAGCTCGTCGAGACGGAGGGGTCCGCCGCTCCCGGCCGCGAGCGGCGGTGTAGGGAAGTCCGCTCCGTCTCGCAGGCCGTCGAGCAGTTCGACCAGCGCGTCGGTCGCGGTCGTGGTCGGCTCCCAGCCGAGCTCTCGACGGGCCCGGTTGGTGTCCATGAGCGGGACGCCGAGCGCGAGGTCGATCCATCCGGGGGGAGAGGGCTGCAGATGCAGCCGCCAGGAGAAGTCTGCGGCGGCGCGCAGCATCCCAGAGCGCAGCGGCAGACGACGAGCGTCGAGCAGGTCTGCCAGGACGGCGGGGTCGATCACGGGATCGGCGGCGATGTTGAACGCCCCGCGGGCGTCGGAGATCACTGCGCGGCGGTAGGCGTCGCCGACGTCGAGCGAATGCACCGCCTGGAAGCGCAGCCGTGGCACGTCGGGCACGATCGGAATCAGGCTGCGACGCACGAGCGGGCTCGGCAGCAGTGGGCCGAGGAAGAGTCGCCGGATCTCGGTCGCCGCCTCTCGCTTGAAGATCAGGCCCGGACGCAGGCGCACGATTCGCATGCCGGGCTGCTGGCGTTCGAGACGGTCGAGCATCCGCTCGGTCTCGGCCTTGTGGCGCGAGTAGAAGAGCGTCGAGATCCCCGTCGTCGGCCACGACTCGTCGACCGCACGATCCTTCGGACCCGAGGCGTAGGCGCCGACGGACGAGGCATGGACGATCGTGCCGACGCGCGCTCGAACGGCTGCGTCGAAGACGCGGCGGCTGCCGTCGACGTTGGTCGCGCGCAGCGCTCGCTCGTCGCGGGAGGGCTGGATCGACCATGCCAGGTGGACCACTGCGTCCGCACCGGCCAGGATCGGCTCGAGATCGACGTTCGTGATATCGGCCGCGACCATCCGGACCCGGCTGTCGCCGAACTTCGCCGGGCGCCGAGCGACCGCGACGATCTCCTCCACCGCCGGCTCGTCCGCGAGCGCGGCGAGAACGCTCGTGCCGACGTTCCCGGTCGCGCCCGTGATCACCACGCGCATACGACGAGCGGTACCCGGTCCACACCCAGGCGACGCGGAGGGCGTAGCTAAGAGCCGGGTGTCATGGCGGAGCGGCGCGTTCGCGTCGCGCTGCTCCGCAGCTTGAGGACCTGCTCGACGAGCCGCGCCCGTGCTTCTCTTCGAGGAGACGTCTGCGTCGGCCTGGCGAGCGTGCGGGCGACCGGTCGTATCTCGGTCAAGCGTGCTGTGCGGTCTGGCGTCATCGAGTCCTCCTCGTGCGATCTGAGTCATCGCTACCCGCTGGCAGGCGAACTCAAATCGCAATGGCGAGGGCGGCAAAGACTGCGCAGCGGGGACGCTCGTCGATCGGGATGTGCGCGATCGCCAGGGCATCGTTTGCCGCGCGCGGCACGCGGGAAGCTCAAGGGCGTGCGCGTCCTCGTCAGCACCGCCGAGCCGATCTCCGCCGAGTTGCTGCGTGCCGTGATCGGTGACATGCCCGACGATGCCGAGGTGCTTGTCATCGCGCCGGCGACGACGCACTCGCCGCTGCGCTTCTGGGTCTCGGATGTCGACGAGGCGATCGCGCATGCCGAGCAGGTGCAGAGCGAGACGGTCGAGCGGTTGGAGGAGGAGGGGATCGACGTCGCCGGCGCGGTCGGCGACAGCGAGCCGCTGCAGGCGATCGAGGACGCACTCGCGATGTTCCCGGCTGACCGCGTCGTGGTGGTCGAGCACCCGCGTGAGGAGCGCGACTACCGCGAGGACGGCGATCTCGCGACCCGCGTCCGCGAGCGCTTCGGGGTGCCCGTCGACGTCGCGACCGTGTCGCGCTGATGGCGGCCCTGCGCTGGTCGCTGTCGATCGGGTCGGGCCCTCGGCGGGAGCGTGAACGATGACGACGACGGAGGTTGGGTCATGCCACCTCGCGGTGTGAAGAAGGGCACGAAGCGCGCGCGACAGTACGAGCACGTCAAGGAGAGCCAGCTGGACCAGGGTCGCCCGGAGGGACGCGCGGAGGAGATCGCGGCGCGCACCGTGAACAAGGAGCGGGCGCGCGCCGGCGAGGCGAGAACCGCCTCGCGCACCTCCACGGACGACATCTCGTCCGGGCGGCGCGGCGGGTTGCGCTCCGGCAGAGCCGGCCCGCGCGGCCGCACGCGTGAGCAGCTCTACAACGAGGCGCGCGAGCTCAGGATCGCGGGCCGCTCGAAGATGAGCAAGGCACAGCTTCAGCGCGCGGTCGCCGGCAAGAAGGGCTGAACGGACGGATCTCGCGTCAGAACGGCAGATCCCGCGCCTCGACGAAGCGGCAGCAAATAGGCGTTCGACGACCGCAACCGCTGGGTG
>DATHEP010000388.1:0-2157 GCA_035318525.1 Conexibacter sp. | reverse complement strand
GTGCCGTTGACCGTCAGGTTGCAGGTTATTTCGAAGAGGCCGCCTGCGAACGTGATCGGCCCCGAGGACGCCTGCGATATCGCTCCGCCTCCTATCGACAGTCCTCTGATGGCCGCGGCCGCCGGGCTGGCGGCGAGGCCGAGCGCAGCGAGCGCGAGCGCTGCGAGCAGCAGCGTCCTGCGGATACTGGACATGATTGACACTCCCCCTGTCGAATTTGGCGACTCGCGACCCGGGTCGCCAAGTCAATTCATCGTAGCCGTTCAGTCTTCGCGCGTCAGCAGCAGCGCGGCCCACTCGCCGCGCTCGCGGCGCTCGCGCTCGCGCAGGCCGAGCGCGGCGAAGGCGCCGGCGATCTCGTCGGCCTCGTGCGCGAGCAGGCCGGAGGCGATCAGGGTGCGCGGCGACTCGGACAGACGGCGCGCGAAGTCGAGCAGCAGCGGGCGCAGCAGGTTCGCCAGCACCGTCGGGGCGCCGGGAACCGGGTCGCTGCGCAGGTCGCAGCGGGCAACTGCGAGCGCGACGTCGTTGACGGCCGCGTTGGCGCGCGTGGCCTCGACGCTCAGCGGGTCGTAGTCGACGGCCGTCACCGGCCCCCAGCCGAGCTTCGCCGCCGCGATCGCGAGCACGCCGGAGCCGCAGCCGAGGTCGAGCAGGGGGCCGGCGGGCGCACCCAGCTCCAACAGCAACTCGAGGCACAGCCGCGTCGTCGCGTGCGCGCCGGTGCCGAACGCCTGCGCGGGGTCGATGACGATCTCGGTCGCGGCGCCGATCGGCGGCTCCCAGGGCGGGCGGACCGCGAGGCGAGGGTGGGCGGGATCGATCACCAACGGCCGGTGGAAGTCCTTCCAGCGCTCGGCCCAGTCGTCCGGCAGCTCGCTCGTCGTGACCTCGACGAGCGCCCCACCCACCGCCGCCTCCAGATCGGGCAGCGCCGGCAGCTCGCCGGGCGGCCCGTAGACCGCGTACTCGACCCCGCCCTCGCCGAGGTCGACCTCCTCCACCCCGCCCGGCGCGAGCTCCAGCAGTTCCGCCAGCGCGACCTCGGCGTGCGCGCGGTCGACGCGCAGGGCGAGCCGGATCACCCGCCGAACGCCCGCCTGAGCTTCGAGAAGACGCCCTGCTCGGAGCGCAGGTTCTCCTCTGTGAGCGTCCCGGCGAGCTGCTCCAGCAGCTCCTTCTGCTCGTGCGACAGGCGCCGCGGGATGACGACGTTCACCACGACGCGCAGGTCGCCGTGGCGGCCGCGGCGCAGCGCCGGCATGCCCTTCCCGCGCAGCGTCAGCGTGTCGTGCGGCTGTGTCCCGGCGGGAATGTCGAGCGAGATCGGGTCGTCGAGCGTCGGCACCTCGACCGTCGTGCCGAGCGCGGCGAGCGGTGCCGCAACGTCCACGACGGTGACGAGGTCGTCGCCATCGCGCACGAAGCGCTCGTCCTCCGCGACCCGCACGAGCACGTAGAGGTCGCCCGGCGGCCCGCCCTGCTCGCCGGCGTGGCCGCGGCCGCCGAGGCGGATCCGCTGCCCGTCGCCGATCCCGGCCGGCACGTCGACCGACAGGGTCAGCCGCTCGACCTTGCGCCCGCGCCCGCGACAGACCTTGCACGGCTGGGTCGGCACCCGCCCGTCGCCGTGGCAGGCGTCGCACACCGTCGCGCGCACAACCTGGCCGAACGGCGTGCGCGTGACCGCGCGCAGCTGGCCGGCGCCGCCACAGCGCTCGCACGTCTCGATCGGGGTGCCCGGCTCCGCCCCGTTGCCGTGGCAGCCATCGCAGCGCACGACCGCGTCGTAGCCGACCTCGATCGCCGCACCGGTCGCGGCCTCGGCGAGCTCGATCGTCGCGGTGACGGCAACGTCGCCGCCCTGCGCCGGGGCTGCCCGACCGCCGCCGCCGAACGGGTCAGCGCCGCCGAAGAAGGCGTCGAAGATGTCCGCGAACGAGCCGAAGCCGCTCGGCTGGTAGCCGCCGCTGCGCAGGCCCTCCGCTCCATACCGGTCGTACGTCGCGCGGCGCTCGGGGTCGGACAGCACCTCGTAGGCCTCGGCGGCGGCCTTGAACTTCTCCTCCGCCTCGGGGTCGTGGTCGTTGACGTCGGGGTGCAGCTCGCGCGCGAGCACGCGGAACGCCTTCTTCACCTCCGCCTCGGAGGCGGTGC
>DATHEP010000387.1:0-2272 GCA_035318525.1 Conexibacter sp. | reverse complement strand
GACCGCCCGTTCACGCTCTACGCCGACGGCGATCCGCTCGCCGAGCTGCCGGCGACCATGCGCACGCTTCCCGCCGCCGTGCGGGTGATCGTCCCGTGAGCGCGCTGCGACCCAAGCTGACAGTCGCGCGTGCGGTCGGCGGCTTGGCGCGCGCGGCGGGCCGCGGCGGCGGCACGAGCCTGCCCGGCAAGGTGCTGATGCGACTCGATCCGCAGGCGATCAGCTCGCTGGCCGCGCGCCTGCCGGAGGGCTCGATCGCGATCTCAGCGACGAACGGCAAGACGACGACCGCCGCGATGGTGGCAGCGATCCTCGAGCGCCACGGCACGCGGCTCGTGCACAACCGCGCGGGCGCGAACATGGCGGGCGGAATCGCATCCACGCTGCTCGACGCGGCCCGCGGCGGCGGCATCGACGGCGAGCTGGGGCTGTTCGAGGTCGACGAGCTCTGGCTGCCGCGGCTGGTGCAGGAGCTGCAGCCGCGCGCGGTGCTGCTTGCCAACCTCTTCCGCGACCAGCTCGACCGCTACGGCGAGCTGGAGACGATCGCCGACCGCTGGGCGGAGGTCGTCGCCGCCCTTCCCCCCGACACCCGGCTCGTGCTGAACGCGGACGACCCGCTCGTCGCCGACCTCGGTCGCGGGCGCGACGGCGTGACGACGTTCGGCGTCGAGGACGACGCGATGGCGGTGCCGGAGATGCAGCACGCGGCCGACTCGAAGCACTGCCGCAGATGCGGCCACGCGTACGCGTACGAGGCGATCTACCTCGGCCACCTCGGACGCTACGCCTGCCCGCAGTGCGGCCAGCGCCGGCCTGCGCCCGACGTGGTCGCCGAGCGGATCCGGCTCAACGGCACGCGCGACGCGTCGTTCGCACTGCGGATCGGGAGCGAGCAGCCGCGTACGGTGGCGCTCCCCCTCCCCGGCCTCTACAACGTCTACAACGCGCTCGGCGCGGCGGCACTGTGCCATGCGCTCGAGATCCCGTCCAACGAGGTGGCAGCGGGCCTCGGTGCCGTCGCGGCGGCGTTCGGGCGCGCGGAGACGATCGACCTCGACGGCCGCGCGCTGTCGATCCTGCTGATCAAGAACCCGGCCGGCGCGAATGAGGTGTTGCGCACGCTGGCGCTCGAGGACGGTCCGCTCGATCTGCTCGCGGTCCTCAACGACGGCGTCGCCGACGGCCGCGACGTCTCGTGGGTGTGGGACGCCGACTTCGAGCTGCTCGCCGGAAGGGTGCGGCAGGTCACGTGCGCCGGGACGCGCGCAGCCGAGCTGGCGGTGCGGCTCAAGTACGCCGGCGTCGAGCCGCAGCGGCTCGCCGTCGTGCCGGAGCTGGCGGCGGCGCTGGACGCAGCGCGCGGGGATGCGGATCCCGCCCACCCCGGACGGCTGTACGCGCTGCCGACCTACACGGCGCTGCTGGCGCTGCGCGAGCTGCTCGCGCGCCGCGGTCATGCTCCGGAGTACTGGCGATGACGGTCGATGTGGACGGGCTGCACGTGCTGTGGCACGACCTCGAGTGCGGCGGCTATGCGCAGGACCTTCCGCTGTGGCGCGAGCTGGCGGCGGCGCACGACGGATCGGTGCTCGAGCTCGGGGCCGGCAGCGGACGCGTGGCGCTCGACCTCGCTCGCGAGGGCCACGAGGTCGTCGCGCTCGACGTCGATGGCGCGCTGCTCGCGGCGCTGCGCGAGCGTGCCGCGGAAGGCGGGCTGGCGGTCGAGAGCGTCTGTGCCGACGCGCGCGACTACGCGCTCGGGCGACGCTTCGCGCTCGTGATCGCCCCGATGCAGACGATCCAGTTGCTGGGCGGCGTGGAAGGGCGGGCCGACCTGCTGCGCTGCGCCGGGGCGCACCTCGCCAAGGGCGGCCTGCTGGCCTGCGCGCTCGCGGACGCGATGGAGGGCTTCGACGCCGCGCACAGCGAGCCGCCGCTGCCCGACCTGCTCGAGCGCGACGGCTGGGTCTACGCGAGCCAGCCGGTTGCCGTGCGGCCCGACGTCGACGGCACGACGATCGAGCGCATCCGCCAGACCGTCGCGCCCGACGGCGCGCGCACCGCGGAGGGCGACGCGGTACGCCTCGACAAGCTCGACGCCGACCTGCTCGAGACGGAGGCGGCCGCGCTCGGGCTGCGGCCGGCCGGCCGGCGCTTCGTCGAGATGACGGACGAGCACGTCGGCAGCGAGGTGGTGCTGCTCCATGCGTGACACGCTGCGCGTCTGCGCGCTCTATCCGCAACTGATGAACATCTACGCCGACCGCGG
>DATHEP010000386.1:0-2973 GCA_035318525.1 Conexibacter sp. | reverse complement strand
GACACCGGCGGCGCGACGTGGAGCGCGTTCAACGCCGGCTTCCCCAACCCGCTGACGACGAACGTGCGCGCACTGCTCGCGTCGAGCAGCGGGACCGAGGTGCTCGCCGGCACCGACACGGGCGTCTGGAGGTCGACCGGCGGCGGCGCCTGGCAGCCGCTCGGTCAGGGCGCCGGCCCGGGCAAGCTCAACGGCTCGGTGCAATCGCTCATCAGCATGCCCGGCAACGTGCTGCTCGCGGGCGTCGCCTCCGGCGGCGTGTGGAGGAGCGGCGACGGCGGCCAGAGTTGGACGCCGCCCGTACCCGGCAACGGCATGCCAGCGAGCGAGACGCCCTACGGCTTCGTCGGCCAGCCGCCGGTCGTCCCGGCGTTCGTGCTGGCGACGACCCACAACGGCGTCTTCCGCTCGACCGACGGCGGCAGCTCGTGGTCGCTGGCGAGCGACGGCATCCCGACCAGCGCCTCGCCGATCCAAGCGTGGGTCGACACGAGACAGCCGAACCTCGTGTACGTCTCGACCGCCTCGAACGGCATCTACCGCTCGATCAACGGCGGCATCACGTACTCGGCGATCAACGACGGCCTCGGCGCCGTGCGCGCCCGCGGCTTCCAGATCTTCACGGCCACCGAGGGCGCTCACCTCTACGCCGCGACCGAGGACGGGCTGTGGGAGGCGCTCAACACGCACGCCGTCGCACCGCCGCCGCCGAGATGGCGCGCCGTCACGCAGGAGGGGCTGATCGAGCCGAGAGCCAGCAACACGATCATGTGGGCGCTGACCGCTCCTGTCGTCCCGGGTGCGGGCGCGCTCGGCCTGATCGCCGGGACGCAGTCGAACGGCGGCTACTTCCTGAGCTTCGAGCCGCCGGACAGTCCCTGCCCGTCGTCGAACACGACGAACGTGACGACGAACTGCCCCCGCATCAGCGACACGACGCCGATCGAGGCGCAGTCGCTGAGCGCGCTCAACGGCAGATGGACCGGCACCGAGACGATCGACTACGCGTATCAGTGGCAGCAGTGCTCGAGCACGACCGACGGTAGCTGCGCCGACATCGCCGACGCCGAGGAGACGACGTTCGTCGTGCCCGACGGCTCCACGAGTCGCTACCGCGTCAAGGTCACCGCGACGAACCCGGCGCCGTCGTTCAACGTCGTGTTCCGCACGAGCGCGATCACCAGTCCGGCGGCGGCGAACCCGAGCGCCTTCCCGGGCAGCTCTCAGCTCAGCGCTCCGAGCATCACCGTCAACGCCCCTGGGCAGACGACGAGCCCGCAGGTCGGCGACACGATGTTCGCCGAGTACGGCATCACGCCCAACGCCTTCTCCGACGGCTGGTTCAATCCGAGAGCGACCAGCGTCGCCTTCCGGTGGCTGCGCTGCAACGGCAGCGGCGTCGACTGCAACGAGATCGCCGGCGCGACGAGACGCAGCTACACGCTGACGGCGGACGACGGCACGCACGACCTGCGCGTGCGCGTGACCGGGACCAACGCGTCCGGGACGCGTCAGGCCCTCTCCCCTTCCTCCTACGACGTCACCTCCCTGCCCGCCACGGTCGGAGACCCGATCCCCGACCCCGACGGCGGCCCGTCGAAGTCGCAGGCGCCCGCGCTCGCCGGCGACGCGTGGGTCGGCGAGACGCTGGCGGGCACAGTCGGCGGCTGGACGGACCCGACGACGGAGTTCAGCCGTCGCTGGGTGCGGTGCGACGCCTTCGGCGCGGCCTGCACGTACATCCAGAGAGTCGCCTCGACCGACCCCGAGACGGGCTCGACCTACGTCGTGCGCCCCGACGACCTCGGCTACACGCTGCGCATGCGCGTCACGGCCGACGTCAACGGCGACCTCGGCGACAACGGGCTCGACAACCTCCTGCCGCACGCGGTCGAGGTCGACACGGCGCCGAGCGCGGTCGTCACCGCGCGGCCGGGCACGGGCGGCGGCGGTGGTGGAGGCAGCGGAGGCGGCGGCGCTGTGGCCGACACGGTGCGGCCGGTCGTCTCCGGACTGCGCGTCTCCCCGAGACGCTTCGCCGTCGCCGCGAGAGCAACCGCCGTGGTCGCGGCCAGAAGACGCGGCAGACGCAGAAGAGGCGGCACCCCGAAGGGCACGACGTTCCGCTTCAACCTGTCGGAGCGGACGACGGCGCTGGTGACGATCGATCGGCTTGGGCCGGGCCGGAAGGCCGGCGGCAGATGCCGCAGACCGACGAGAGCGAACCGCAGAGGCAGAAGATGCGTGCGGGCCGTGCGTAGAGGGACGATCACGCGCCGTAACCTCGCCGCGGGCAGAGCGTCGATCCCGTTCAGCGGGCGCATCGGCAGAAGACCGCTCGCCCGCGGCCCGTACAGAGCCACCGTCGTCGCCTCCGACGCGGCCGGCAACGTGTCGAGGCCGACGACCGTCGGCTTCGCGATCGTCAAGTCCTGACGGCACTGCGCCAGCGCGGACGCGAACCCGCGTAGGCTCCGCTCACGATGCCCGCGCCGAGACGAGCGGCCCCGCCGCCCACCGCCCGCCCCACGCTCGCCCCCGCGCTCGCGGCGGCGCTCGTGTTCCTCGCCTCGGGCGCGGTGCTCGTGCTGGAGATCCTCGCCGTGCGGCTGCTCGCGCCGTACGTCGGGCTCACGCTCGAGACGACGACGTCGATCATCGGCGCCGTCCTCGCTGGGATCGCCGCCGGCGCAGCGGCCGGCGGCTGGCTCGCCGACCGCACCGACGAGCGGCGCCTGCTCGCCCTGCTGCTGATCGGCGGCGGCCTCCTCACCCTCCTGATCGTCCCGCTCGTGCGGGCCCTCGGCCCCGGCGCCCGCGGTGGGGGTGACGGCGCGGCGCTGATCGTCACGCTGATCACGCTCGTCCCACCGGCAGCGGTGCTCAGCGCCGTGACGCCGACCGTCGCGCGGCTGCGGCTGCACGACCTCAGCGCCTCGGGCACGATCGTCGGCGGCATCTCGGCCTGGGCGA
>DATHEP010000385.1:0-2048 GCA_035318525.1 Conexibacter sp. | reverse complement strand
GGGAGCCGCAGGTCGGCGCCGCAGGGGCCGCTGTCGCGGTCGACGAGCTGCAGCAGGCGCAGGCCGGGGCGCGCGCGCCGCAGCGCCGCCGCCGCGTCGGCGCTCGCGACCGGCGGGACCAATCCGAGGATCGCGACGTGCGGCGCGTAGCGGTCCGCGAACGCGACCGCCTCCAGCACCGAGCTGCTGAGCAGGCAGCGTCGCGCGACCCCGCGGCTGACGAGCACGAAGCGCACGCCCCACAGCACGGTCTCGTGCGCGTCGAGCACCAGCACGCGCTTCGCCGGCGCCGTCTGCTCCGCCGCGAGCGCGCTCACGCCGCCGTCCCCTCGATCGTCATGCGACGACCGTACGGGGCCGGAAGCCATGACGGTAGACCCGGCCCTTTGTGGCAGTCCAAAGCGCTGCTTTGAGGTCAGGTGCGCCCGAAGCCGCGCTCGAGGCGCGCGGCCGCAGCCACCGAGGCGGCGCCCAGCAGCTGCGTCTCGAAGCTGCAGGAGAGCAGCGTGAAGCCGGCCTCGGCCCACTCGGCCGCGTCCTCCTCCCCTGCGAGGTGGAGGCCGGCGGCCTTGCCGTGCCGGCGCGCCGCCTGCGCCGCCGCCAGCGTCGCCCGGCGCAGCGGGTCGCGTGCGAGATCGGCCGGGCAGCCGAGGTCGTTCGACAGATCGCCCGGGCCGACGAGCAGCCCGTCGACGTCGTCGAGCGCCGCGATCGCGTCGAGCTCGCCGAGCGCGTCGGCGCGCTCGATCTGCACGACGCAGGCGACGTCGGCGTCGCTGCGCGCGCGCCAGTCGTCGGCGTGGCGCCCGAAGCCGGCGCTGCGCGCGAGGCCCGAGACCCCGCGGCCGCCGGCGTAGCGGACCGCGCGCGCTGCGGCCGCTGCCTCCGTCGCGCTGCCCACTTGCGGGAAGAGGATCCCGGCGGCGCCGGCGTCGAGCATGCGCGCGACCTGCCCGGGCCCGTCGGGCGCGCGCACGAGTATGGCCGCGTGCCCCTCCGCCGCGCGGATCTGCGCGCGCGCCGCCGCCTCGTCGCCGGCGCCGTGCTCGAGGTCGACGACGACCACGTCGAAGCCGCTCGCGGCGGTCAGCTCCGCGCTCACGGGACTGCCGAGGTCGAGGAACGCGGCCGTCGTCGGCACGCCGCCGCGCAGCCGCGCGCGCAGGCCACCGAGCGCGGTCGGCGCCGCCGCCCTCACGCGGCGCGCTCCCGGACCAGCACGCAGGCGGCGCGCTGTCCATCGCCGCGCAGCGGCGGGCGCTGAGCGAGACACGCGTCGTGCACGTGCGGGCACTGCGAGGCGAAGACGCAGCCGCCTTCCACCTCCAGGTCGTTGCGCACCGTCTCGGCCGGGCCCTCGCGCCCCGGGATCGCGTCCACGAGCACCCGCGTGTACGGGTGCGCGGGATCGACCAGCAGCGCCTCGGTCGGCCCCTCCTCGACGACCTGCCCGCCGTACATCACGAGCGCGCGGTCGGTCGCGTAGCGCACGATCGAGAGGTCGTGCGAGATCAGCACCAGCGCGAGCCCGCGCCGCTCGCGCAGCGAGCGCAGCAGGTTGAGGATCTGCGCCTGCACCGAGACGTCGAGCGACGAGGTCGGCTCGTCGGCGACGAGCACCTCCGGGTCGGCCGCCAGCGCGCGTGCGATCCCGACGCGCTGGCACTGGCCGCCGCTGAGCTTGTGCGGCCTGCGCCGCATCGCGTCCTCCGTGATCCCGACCTCGGCGAGCAGCGCCTCCGCGCGCTCGGTGGCCGCGCGGGCGCGCGCGCCATCCCACACCTGGATCACCTCGGCGACCGTCTTGATCGGCGTGCGCCACGGGTTGAGCGCCCCGTAGGGGTCCTGGAAGACCATCTGCACGCGGCGGCGGGTCGGATCCTTGCGGCCGATCGCGCTCCATGCGCGTCCCTCCACCTCGACCGTCCCCGCGGTCGGCTCGAGCGCCCCGATCAGCAGCCGCCCGAGCGTCGTCTTGCCGCTGCCGCTCTCGCCGACGATGCCGACCGCCTCGCCGGCCTCGACGGCGACCGTCACGTCATCGACCG
>DATHEP010000384.1:0-2500 GCA_035318525.1 Conexibacter sp. | reverse complement strand
TCGACGACGAGAAGGCCTACGGGATCGCCCACATCGGCTGGGGCATGCTCGAGACCGCCCGGTGGGGCGCGCTGGCCACCGACCGGCGCGGGATGGGCATGCACGGTCGCTCGTTCTACGGAAACGTCCTGTTCTCGACCGGGCCCAACCAGGAGCTCGGCGGGCCGAACGACACCCTCTGCCACGTCGACATCCCGATGCGCAACTGCAGCCTCTTCCTGGACGACACCCCGATCGTCGTCGACGGCGACATTGTGGTGGACGGACTGAAGTCGGCGATCCCGGAGGGGTCCTAGGCCGTGGACTCCGCGCTGCACCGCATCGGGCTGATCGTGCCCAGCTCGAACACGACCATGGAGACCGAGCTGCCGCGGATGTTCGCCCAGCGCGAGACGATCCGGCCCGAGACGTTCACCTTCCACGCCAGCCGCGCGCGCATGCAGCACGTCACCCCAGAGGAACTCAACGCGATGGTGCAGGCGAGCGAGCGGTCGGCCGAGGAGGTCGCGGATGCCGGCGTCGACGCCATCGCCTACGCGTGCCTGGTCGCCGTCATGGCGCAGGGCCCCGGGGCCCACCGCGAGATCGAGCCCCGGCTCGCCGCCTGCGCCGCCCGCGGCGGCGACTCGGTGCCGTTGATCAGCAGCGCAGGTGCGCTCATAGCGGCGCTTGAGGCCCTGAACGCAACGCGCATCGCGCTGATCGCCCCGTACATGAAGCCGCTGACCGCGATGGTCTGCGACTACATCGCCGACTGCGGCATCGAGGTGCGGCGCTCCGTCAGCCTGGAGGTCTCGGACAACCGGGCCGTCGGCCAGCTGGACCCGACCGGGCTCATACACGCCGCCGGCGAGCTGGACACGAGCGACGTCGACGCCCTGGTCCTCTCAGCCTGCGTGCAGATGCCGTCGCTGGCAGCCGTCGAGCCCGTCCAGGAGCGCGTCGGTGTCCCGGTCGTCACGGCTGCAACCGCGACGACGTTCGCGCTGCTCCGCGAGCTCCACCTGGAGCCGGTCGTCCCCGGGGCGGGCGCGCTACTCGCCGACTGACCGGGCTTCGTCGCGCCGCAGCCCCTGAGCGAGCCAGCGGATCGCGTGCAGGCGATGCTGCTTCATCAGCTTCGTCGCCAAGGGCGCGTCGCGGTTCGCGCACGCCTCGAAGATCGCCACGTGCTCCTCCTGCAGGATCCGATGCGCCTGCGCGTCCTGGAACAGGTACAGGGCGCGGTAGTGATCGGTGTGGTCCCAGAGCCTGCGCAGCTCCTGAGAGACTCGCGGCAGGCCGGCATTGTCGATCGGGACGAAGTGGAAGTTCTGATGGTTCTCGACCTGCTCCCAGAGCTCCGCTTCGCCGGGCAGCGTCTGGAGCCGCTCGAGCAGCGATCGCATGCGCTCGACGGCGGCGTCGTCCATGGCCGGCACGCCGCGGCGGAGCGCCTCCACCTCGAGCAGCCTGCACATGAGGAAGATCTCCTCGACGTCGGGAAGGGTCAGCTGCGTGACGCGGAAGCCGCGATGGGAACTGTACGCTACGCGCCCTTCGGCGAGCAGCACCCGCAGGGCCTCGCGCACGGGCAGCGGGCTGACGTCGAACTCCGCCGCGAGCCGGTCGACCGAGACGCGCTCGCCCGGCGCAAACCGCCCCTGCGCCAGGTCGCGTCGCAGCTCCTGCAGCACCCGCTCAGGAATCGTCGGGGACCGCACAGATTCAACTGCCATTCATTTATCATTGCAGATCTTCCGCTGGTCTCACTTAAGATCTGCGCGGCGCGGAGGACGCCAGCGGCCGAACCTTGGCCGGGCGCATTGATCGGAGTTGTGATGGTCCGGCTCCGCCACGGGTTCGCGGCGGCCAGTGCAGCTCGGAGGCGACACCCACAGAGCGAACAGCTGGAGGGAAGTGCCGGGGCAAGCGGCGGAACATTGCGCCCGGCCCGGCCGATCGGCACGGTCTGTTCCTGCATGCGCCGGCGCAGCTCGGCCTCGGCCTGGGTGCGGGTCAGGCCGTCGCGCGAGCCCGGCGCGCGCTTCGGGCCGAGGGCGCGCTTCACACGTCGCTGTCCTGCGCGCCAGAGGCCGTACCAGGTCTCGGCCCGTGGCGTCCGCTCGCACGACGAGCGAGCCGCTCCCGTAGCTGCGCCTCGCCATGTCAGCGCACCCCCCGCGCCGACCGCGGCGTCAACGCCCGGTGGCCGCGACGCCGTGCTCGAGCTCCTCGACCATCCGCGCGATCGCCTCCCCGCGAAAGCGCCGATAGCGCCCGAGCTCGACGGTGGGGATCAGCCCTTTGGCGCGAGCGTCGTACACCCACGATCGCGGCACACCAAGCATCGAGGCGACCTCCGCTGCTGTCAGAACGCGTGTGCTCATGCACCAGATGCTGAGCCTCGGCAGGACGGCGCCAGCACGTCCGTACTCGAAATTGGAACCACATTGGAACCACGGCGCTCCTTCGCAGCGCGACCCCAGAAAGCGCAAAACCCGCCTGGCGAGAGGCGGGC
>DATHEP010000383.1:0-2296 GCA_035318525.1 Conexibacter sp. | reverse complement strand
CGACTTCGCGCGCGCCGAGCTGCGCGGACCGGGCGAGCGCCCGGTCCGCACGCGAGTCCTGTCATGAGCGTCCTCGCGCTCGAGCACGTCGGCAAGCGCTACCGCCGCGGCCATCGCGAGCTGGTCGCGCTGCGCGAGGTGTCGCTCGAGCTGGAGAGCGGCGAGGTCGTGTGCGTCACCGGCGCGCGCGGGTCGGGTCGCACGACGCTGCTGCGGATCGCGGCCGGCACGGAGCTGCCGGACAGCGGTCGCGTGCGCTTCGCCGGCGTCGCGATCGGAGACCTGACGCCTGAGCTGCGCCGGCAGGTCGTCTTCTGCAACACGCGCTTCCTGCCGGCCCACGGGCGCGACGCCGGCGAGCACGTGATGACGCCGCTGCTCGCGCTGCGCGTCCCGCGTGACGAGGCGGGCCTGCTCGCGCATCGTGCGCTGGAGCGCGTGGGTGCCGCCGACCTCGCCTTCACGCGGCCCGCCGACTGGATCCCGTCCGAGGCGCTGCGCATCGCGCTCGCGCGGGCGATCGTGCGCGGGCCGCGGCTGCTCGTGCTCGACGAGCCGACGAACGGCGTCGACGCGGTCGAGCGCGATTCGCTGTTGGCGCTGATCCAGCGGCTCGCCCACGAGTCCGGCGTCGCGACGCTGATCACCGCCGGAGAGACGACCTCGGTCACCGGCGCTGACCGCGTGCTGCGCTTGAGCGACGGCGAGCTGCTCGGCAGAGTGGCGCCTGCGGCTGCCGACGTGGTCGAGCTGCGTCGGCCGGCGTCGGAGCGCTCGCCGTGAGCGACGACGGCCTCGATCTGCGGTCGATCGTCAAGCACTTCCGCGGGGGCGAGGTCGTGCGCGCCGTCGACGGCGTGTCGCTGCGCGTCGAGCCGGGCGAGCTGGTGGCGCTCTACGGGCCGAGTGGCTCGGGCAAGACGACGCTGCTGTCGATCGCGGGCGCCTACCTGCGCCCGGACGCCGGCGTCGTGTGCTTCGCGGGGCGCGACGTGACCGCCTTCTCGACGCACGAGCGCGCGCTCTACCAGCGGCGCGACGTCGGGCTCGTGCAGCAGGGCTACCACCTGAACGCGGGCTCGAGCGCGGTCGACAACGCGGCGGTCAAGCTGCTCGCCGACCGCGTGTCGCTCGAGGAGGCGCGCCGCCGCGCGATCCCGTGGCTGGAGCGCGTCGGCCTCGGCGACCGCCTCGCCTCCACGCCCGACCGGCTGTCGGGCGGCGAGGGGCAGCGCGTCGCGCTCGCGCGCGCGCTCGTGAACGAGCCGCGGCTGGTGCTCGCCGACGAGCCGACGGCCTACCTCGACCGCCGCCGCGGCCGCGAGATGCTGGAGCTGCTGGCGGGCATCGCGCGCGAGCGCGCGGTCGCGATCCTGCTCGTCACGCACGACCCGGAGGCGGCGGCGATAGCAGACCGGGC
This sequence comes from Conexibacter sp., assembly GCA_035318525.1. Taxonomy (GTDB): domain Bacteria; phylum Actinomycetota; class Thermoleophilia; order Solirubrobacterales; family Solirubrobacteraceae; genus Conexibacter. The sequence goes on along the minus strand of DATHEP010000383.1, from coordinate 876 downwards.
GCACACGCTCAGCGACGGAGCCCTCACGCCCGGCGCGCCGGTCGAGGTCGTCCCGCGCCCGGCGGCCGCCGCCGGAGGGCCGCAGCCGTGAGACCAGAAGCGCTGCTGCACTTCTACCGGCAGCGACTGCGGACGCATCCGGTGCAGGAGCTGCTCGCCGGCGCCGGCATCGCGATCGGCGTCGCGCTCGTGTTCGCGGTCGTCGTCGCCAACACGAGCATCACGACGTCGGCCAGAGAGATCTCGCGCGGCATCGCCGGCAACGCGAGCCTGCAGCTCGACGCGCGCAGCGAGCACGGCTTCAGCGCCGGCCTGCTGGGGGTCGTGCGGTCGCTGCCGAGCGTCGAGCTGGCGGCCGGCATCATCGAGCAGCGCGCGATCCTGCAAGGCACGCGCCACACCACGAGCGTCGCGCTGATCGGCGTCGACGCGAGCCTCGCGCTGCTGGGCGGGCCGCTGACGCAGAACTTCAGCTCGCGCCAGGGCCTCGTGTTCCGCGACGGCCTGCTGGTGCCGAGCGGCCTCGCAGCTCGCGTCGGGATGCACGGCGCACGGCCGGGGGCGGACCGCGCCGTCGTACTGCGGCTGCGCGGCAGAGCGCACCGCGTGCCCGTCAGCGCCGTGATCGGCAGCGACGTCGTCGGCAAGCTGTCGGGGGCGCTCGTGGTCGTCGCGCCGCGCCGCTACGTGAGCGAGCTGGCGATGCTGCCCGACCGCCTCACGCGCATCTTCGTGCAGCCGCGCCCGGGTCGCGAGGGCGAGGCGCGGCGCGAGCTGCGGGCGGTCGGGGGCGGGCACGTCACGGTCTCGCCGGTGAGCCGCGAGAGCCGCGTGCTCGCCCAGGCGTACGCGCCGACCGACCAGTCGACGCGGCTG
>DATHEP010000382.1:0-22520 GCA_035318525.1 Conexibacter sp. | reverse complement strand
GACGCCGCGGTCGGCCAGCTCGCGCACGAAGCGCAGCCCGGCCCGCGCGGCGAGGTCGGCGCCGGCGCCGTGCCCCGGCGGCGGCTCCGCCTCGACGACCGCCTCCAGCGGGCGCGTCGCCGCGTCGTACGTCTCCCAGACGGTTCCGGGCGGGCCGAGCGCAAGGCGCGTCAGCGGTGCGTGCTCGCCGTGCAACTCCAGCCACGCGGGCGTGCCGGCGTCCTCGCCGGCGAACTCGCCGAGCTGCCACTGGCGCCCCAGCAGCCACAGCGGGTCCGCGATCTCGGCGATCACGCCCGCCTCCAGCGACGGGTCGCTCGCGATCGGCTCCAGGCGGGCCCAGGAGGTGAAGGTGACCTCGGTCATCGGTGCAGCCTCGGGTTCACGAGCTGGTCGAAGTCGATCGAGATCAGCCGCCGGATGTCGGTCGAGTTGAGGTACAGCGCCGGCAGGTGCTGGCCGAGCGGCGCCAGCGCCGGCGGGTCGACGACGCGGCGGGCGGCGCGGTCGAGCGTCTCCTCCAGCACCGCCGAGAGCGTGTCGAGGTCCCACGCTCTCGCCGGGTCGGGCGGCACGGCGAGCAGGATCGCCTGCGGCGCCTCCGCGTTCGGCCGGTTCGCGTGGACGGCGAGCGCAGTCACCTCAGTCGCGCGCGGTACGACCTCCGTCCACTCGTCGACGAGCAGGCCAGTCAGCGTGGCGGCTCTGGACGGGTCGCCGGCCGGTGCGAGCGCGACGAGCGAGGTGCGCCCGCCGACCGGCGTCCCGGGTGCGTCGGGCAGGCCGACCCAGCGCTCCCCCGCGACCGCGGCCGCCGTCCCGAGCTGCGCGACGAGCGCGGCCGGCTCCGGCGCGTCGACCGCCGCGCCGAGCGCGAGCGTCTCGTCGAGCGCGGCGAGGTCGCCGCGGACTGCGGCGGCGGTCGTCAGGTAGGAGCGCACGAGCGATGCGCGGCCGGCGCGCGTCGCGCCCTGCGGGCCGAGGTCGAGCGCGCGCGCGAACGCCTTCTGCGCCTGGTCGGCGGCGTCGCCGCCGAGCGTCGCCAGCAGCGGCTGCTCGTCGCCGATCAGCTCGCGGATCGCCGCGCGGCGCGCCTGGGCGTCGGCCGCGTTGCCGAGCGCAGCGGCCGGCGCCGGCACCGCCGTGAGGGCCACCTCGGTGCGCGAGAGGCGCGCGTCGAGCTCGAGCGCGACGGAGCGCGCCTGCGCGAGCAACTGCGCGCGCACCGGCTCCTCGTGCGGCGGCGCGAGCGGATCCGCCGCCTGTGCGAGACCTTCGCCGTCGGGGCCGACGGGCAGCGCGGCGGCGGGGTCCTGCCCAGCGGCGGCGACGGCCGCCACGATCGGCGGGTCGACCGCGCTCGCGGGCCAACTGCCGGGCACGCCGAGCGCGCTGACGGCACGCAGCGCCGCACGGACGGGATCGAGCGCCAGCGACGCGGCGTCGCCGTCGAGGGCGGTCTTCAGCTCCTCGCGTGCCGTGCGCGCGACGCCGAGAGCCGCGGCGATCCGCGCGTCCAGCTCGCCGATCGCGACGCCGGCCGGCTCGCCGCCGCCGGGCGCGACAAGATCGGCCGGCTCGAGCGGGCGCGCACGGCCGAGCGTGCGCCGCACCGACGTCGCCATCTCGAGCAGGCTCGCGAGGTCGAGATCGGCACCGGTGGTCCCGGGGTCGACGTCGAGCACGAGCTCGACGACCGCGTCGGCGTCGACCTTGGCCGGCCGCAGGCCGTCGGGCGCCGGCCGCTGGGCGAGATCGACGAGGCGCCGCTCCACGTCGCCGTGCGCGTCCGGCTGCAGCGGCGCGGCGCTCAGCACGACGTCGAGCGCCGACAGCCCGAGCACGTCGAGCGTGACGATCGTCGCCTCCTGCGGTCGGTTTGGGTCCGGCGCGAGCACGTCGCCCGTGAGCGGACTGCGCCAGCGCAATCCGACCGCAACGCGCTGCGGCGCGCCGAGCCAGCGCGCAGCCAGCTCCTCGGCGGCCGGGTCGAGCTGCGCACGCACTTGGCCCGACGCGGCCGGCCACGCCTGCGTCGGGCTGTCGTCGCCGTGCAGCAGCGCGACGCGGTGCACGACGCCGATGCCGCTGCGCGGCGTTCGCACGACCTCCAGCTCGGCCGGCACGTGGCCGCCCGCGGCGGCAGCCGCCGCGGCCGAGGCGCGCGCGGGGTTACCGCCGACGATCTGGTGGACGCTCTCGGCAACGAGCAGGTCGGCGACCGCGTCGGCGGCGTCGGCGAGCGCCGTCAGCTCGGCTCTCAAGGCGCTGCGATCGGCCGACGGCGCGAGCCCGGCGACGCTCAGCTCGCCCGCCTCCAGGCGCTCCAGCAGCCGCAGCCCGTCGACGACGTCGTGAGCGGCGATCGCCTCGGCCGGCTCGTCGGTCGCCGCCAGGCGCGTGCGCGTCAGCGGCGCGGCGTCGCGCAGGCCCGCGATCAGGCGGTCGAGCGAGCGCTCATGCAGCGCGCGCTCCAACCGGTAGCCGAGCAGCGCGCCGAGCGGCTGCCCCGCGCGCACGCCCTCCAGCAGCCACAGCGCCGTGCGCACGCGTTGCGAGGACAGGTCGATCGCCAACTCCGGCCCGCCGCCGTGCGCGAGGTGCGCGCTGCGCAGCACGCCGGCGGTGGCGGCGTGCTGCAGCGACGGCGCGTGCACGAAGCCGGCGCTGTCGGCGCGACGGTCGAGCGGGCGTGCGACCGCCGCGTGCTCGCCGGCCGGCACCGGCACCGGCGGCGGGCCCGGCGCGAGGTCCTCGACCCAGCCGTAGGCGCCGAGGTGGACCCCGGGCGTGCCGGTCGCACGCAGCGCGTCGAGCCGCTCGGTCGCCAGCGACGTGACCCACGCGTCGAGGCGGTGGCCGGCGAGGTCGAGCGTCTCGCGCAGCAGCAGGTCGAGCGCGGCGGTCGGCCGTCTCGCGAGGTGCTCCAGGCCGGCGAGCACCTCGGCGACGGCCGAGGCGCCGGCGGTCGCGGCGGACGACGTCGTCGCGGTCGCCGCGAAGCTCGCAGTCAGCGGTCTGCCGCCTGCGCCCCCGCCGCCCGGGACGGCCGTCGGCTCGCGGGTCGTGCGCAGCGACATCAGCGGTCCCGCCGGCCCACCGCGCACGACGCCGAAGTCGCCCGGCGCGAGGCCGACGATCCCTCTTCCGGGCGGCTGCGCGACGATTCCGCCGCGGCCGCGCGGCGGTTGCGCGATCACCCCGCCGAATCTCCCGCCGGGCGGCTGCTCCACCACCACCCCGCCGAATCTGCCACCCGGCGGCTCCACCACCACCCCACCGAATCTCCCGCCGGGCGGCTGCTCCACGATCACGCCGCCGAATCTGCCACCCGGCGGAGGCTCCACGACGACCACCCCGCCTCTGCCGCCCGGCGGCGGCTGCACGACGCCGCCCGCGCCGGTCCGCGGCAGGCCGAAGCCGGAGCCGCCGTAGATCCCGCCGACCGCTCTCAACAGCGCGAACGCGTCGTCGCGCACGAGATCGATCAGCGGCGGGCCGCCTGGGAGGCCGCCGCCGCGGATCGTCGTCAGCAGATCGAGCGGGCCCGGCGTCGAGGGGAAGCCAGCGAGCCCGTCGACGATCGTGTACCGGTCGAGCCACTCCTCGCGCGTCGGCGGGAGCTGACGCGGCGGCTCGACGGCGCGCACGTACTGGTGCAGCACGCCGACGCGCGCCAGCAGGTACAGCAGCGGCGAGCCGAATCTGCGCTCGGCGGCGATCACGTCGGCCACGGAGGCCGTGCGCAGGAACGTCAGGTAGTCCTCTCTCAGCGGGTCGGCGTCGGACAGCTCCCCCGCCTGCACGCGTGCCAGCGCGAGGCGGTGGCGGCGGTCGGCGGCGAGCGTCAGCGACAGCCCGTCGCCGTCCGCGAGCTTGCCGAGCGAGCGCGAGCTGGCGTTCATGAGCACGTCGTGCAGCGACATGAGGCCGGCGCGCTCGTCGTCCTTCAGCCCCGCCAGCGCCGCCAGCTCGAGCAGCGTGCCGCGGTAGTGGACCTTGCGGATGTCGTAGTCGAGCGACACCGGCGCCTGCGCAAGGATCTCGGCCATCGCCGCCTCGGGGTCGGCGCCGGCGCCCGCGCGCGGCATCGTTCTCGTGGCGGTCGCCCAGATCCCGTCGAGCCGTCTCAGCAGCTCGACCAGCCGCGGCGCGTCGGGCGGCGCGTCTCTGTCGGGCGCGTAGCGCGCGAGCGAGGTCGTCGGCAGGATCCCGTACGGCTGCGCGCCGACCCGCAGCGTCGCCAGTGGCCCGCGGGCGCGCACCCACGCGAGCGCGTGGCCGCGCAGCTGCTCGGCCTCCTCGTCGCGGACGGAGCCGCCGAGCATCTCGCGCAGGTAGTAGCCGATCGTCCCCGGCCACAGCACCGACAGCATCGCGCGCGCGTCGGGCTCGCCCGTGGCGCCCGCGCCGGCCGAGCGGCCGAGGTGCACGGCGCCCGCGCCGAGCGCCGCGGCCAGACGCGCGGCGTCTGTGGCGGCGGCGCGCGCCACGGCGTCGGGCGGCGCGCCCGCCGCCACCGCGGACGGCGGCGTGCCGGTCTCGCGCGCGAAGCGATCGGACGCGGCCGGCGCGCCGGCCGCGCGCGAGACGTTCGTCGGCGTGCCGGCGCCGAGCAACCCGAGGCCGTCGGTGAAGCGATGGACGCCGAGCAGCCGGTCGAGCTCGGCCGCGGCCTGCGGAGGCGTCAGCGAGGCGGCGATCCCGACGACGAGCAGCCGGTCGACGCGCGCGTCGCCGGCCGGCAGCGGCACGCGCGCCGCCATGCCCGCGCGCTCGGCCTCGTCGAGCTCGACGAGCCAGCGCGTGCCCTCGTCGAGCCCGGCCGGGCCTCTGCCGGCCTGCGCGCCCGGGTCGGGGCTGACGGCCAGCGGGCGCTTGACCGGGTCGCCGACGACGAGCGCGACGCGCTTGCCTCTGCGCAGCGCGAGAAACAGGAAGCGGTCCGGCAGCGCGGCGGCGCGCGCGGCGTGCGTCCACGGCGCGCGCTTGAGCGCCGGCGGCAGCGCGCCGGGCGCGGTCGCGAGGCGGATCCAGGCGGCACGGTGCTCGCCCGTGCCGGCGCCGGCGAGCGTCGCCCATGCGTCGCGCGCGGCGGCGTCACCGGGGGCCGCTGCGGCCCAGTACGCCTCGCCGGCCGCGAGCTCCTCGGCCGTCAGCTCGGGCTCGTGCGCGTCGACGTGGATCGGCTCCGGGTAGACGCGCACGCACAGCTCGGTCGTCGTGCCCGCACCGCGCGGCCGTCTCCCCGCTCTCAGCGCTCCTCTGACCGTCCGGTAGCGCGTCTCGACCCGCACCGGCAGCAGCACGAGCGGCACACGCGGCTCCAGCGCGCCGAGCACCTCGTCGGGCGACAGCGACTTGATCAGATGCGGCAGGCGGCCGCCGTCCTCCAGCGCCTCGCGCAGCGCCAGCGAGAGGTCGCGCTCGCGCGCGATCGCGCGCCCCGTCACGGAGCTGCCCGCGCCGGTCAGCTCGACGCGCGCCTGCACCGCCTCCGACAGCTTGCGCTCGGCGTCCTCGACGCGCACGGCGCGCGCCAGCTCCTCGGCGCGCAGGGCGTCGAGCGCGATCGGGCTCATGCGCCGCTCCCCAGCAGGTCGCTGAAGTGGATCGCGATGCGCACCGGCTGCTGCCACGTCACGCGCGCCTGGCCGGACGCGCTCTCACCCCAGCGGACGCTCGGCTCGGCGCCGAAGGGGACCGCCGGGCCGTCGAGGTCGACCCAGCCCTCTAGCGCCGCGCCCTCCGCGGCTCTCGCCGGGTCCAGCGGTCTCAGCACGTGCGCCCACGTGAGGTCCGACAGCGACGCCGGCCAGGCCGGTCTTCTGGTCAGCTCGTTCGCCGGATCGGCCTCGTCGAGGCCGAAGCGCGGCGCGCCCGGCGCCTGCTGGAAGACGGCGAAGTAGCCGGGGTCTCTCGCGTCGCCTCTCGCCTGCAGCTCGTCGAACGCGAAGCCGAAGTAGAGGATGTCGGTGCCGATGCGACCGCGGAAGCGCGGCAGCTCGGGCGCGTCGTAGCGCGGTCTGCGTGTGCCGCCGACCGCCACCGCACCCGGCACCGCCAGCACCTGCGTGCCGGGGTAGCGACGGAACAGCTCGGCGCGCAGCACCAGCACCACCTGTCTGCGACCGCCGCCGACCTCGTCGCCGAGTCTCCCAGCCGGCGCGAACCCGTCGATCGCGCGGATCTCGGGCGGCGGGCCGGCGGGGTCGTCGGTCGTGCCGCGCGCGTCCCAGAAGTGGTGGAAGCAGGTACCGCGCTCGTCCGTCGGGAAGCCGCGCCAGCGCAGCTCGCGCGCCATCTCGTGGTTGGCGCCGACGAGCAGCGCCTGCACGTAGGCGGCGTTCGTGACGAGCGCGAAGGCGCTGTCGTCGGGCGCGCGGTCGGCTCCCGGCAGCAGCAGGTCGCCCGACAGCTCGGCCAGCTCGGGCGCCAGCGGAGCGGGGAAGCTGGGCGCGGCGAGCACCTCGTCGAGCGGATCGTCGCCCTGCAGGGCCGGGTCGAGTGTCAGCTCGACCGCCAGCGCCGCCGGCAGCGTGACGCGCGGGTCGAGCCCGGTCAGCAGCTCACCGCGCAGCGCGTTGAGCGCGGCGACCGGCTGCGGCGCGGGCGGCGTCGCGGCCGGCTCGCGCAGCACCCCGCCGAGACCGACGCGAACCTCGTCGGTCAGCTCGACCGGACGCCCGCCGATCGTCAGCTCGACGGACCCGGCGAAGCCGTCGAGCAGCTCCGGCTCGGCGACGGCGCGGCCGAGCTGCTGGAGCGACCGCGCGCTCGGCAACGACTGCCCCCGGCCCGGCAGCCCACGGCCGCCGCCGGGCAGCGGCCCGCGCGGCAGCCCGCGTCTTCCGCCGCGCGCCGCGTCGAGCAGGCCGCCGATCGTCACGAGCGTGCCGGGATCGGCGTCCAGGCTGCGGTCCGGTCTCGCGCGGCCCGCGTCGAGCGCGTCGGTCACCCCGCCGGCCTTCAGCGGGCCGCCCATCATGCGCCCGAGCCGCCCGCCGGGGCGCGTCAGGCGCCGGAAGGCGGGCTGCACGACGCCCGGCGGCAGGCGCGTGTCGTCGCGCAGGCGCGCGCTCGCGAGCGTCCCGTCGGCGTGCGGCGGCAGGCGGTCGAGCGACGGCGCGCCGATCGCCAGCAGCTTCGACGGCGCCAGTCTGGCGAGGCGGCCCTCGACGATCGCGCGGCCCGTTCGTCGCGCCATCCGCGCGGCGCGCAGTCGGCGGTTGGCCTCCTCGATCGCGCCGGCCTGCTGCCAGGCGGCGGCCATCAGCTCCTCCTGGTGCTCGCGCACGATGCGCGCGCCGAGCGCCGCCGTCCCGCGGTGGCGCGGGTCGAGGTTGAGCTCGCGCAGCCACAGCGGCCGCGGTCTCGCGCCGACCGGGACCGCGCCCACGGCGACGGCCTTGCCGCCGTACAGCGGCGGGCCGACGACGGGGCCGGTCGCCCCGTCGACGAGGTCTGCGAGCGTCTGCTCGGCGGACGCATCGCCCCACGGTCTCGTCGTCTGCGCGGTCGTGCGCAGCGGTCCGTTGAAGGCGAGGCTCGCTCTGGGCCGCGCGAGCGACGGCCCGGCCGGGTCGGAGACGTCGAGCGCGCGCACACCGATCCCGTCCGGCGGGTCGATCCCCTCGACGCGGCGGGCGAGCGTCTCGAAGTCGCCGGGGTCGCCGGTGACGAACTCCCAGTGGTGGTAGACGGGCAACGGCGGCGCTGGCGCGCCGGCAGCCCACGCCGGCGCGGTGCCGCCGCTCGGCTCCTGTCCGAGCCCCGCCAGGCGGCCGGCCTCGAACGTCGGCACGATGCACGCGTGGTAGCGCGCGTTGGGCTTCAACAGGCGCGGGCACAGCAGGCGGCTGAGCGTCAGCCCGGGCGCGCCGCGCACGGCGGCCGTCACCTGCTCGGCGGTCTGCGCCTGGCCCGCGATCTGCGCGTGCGCCCACGCCCACGCGTCGGCCGGGTCGGGCAGCTCCTCGACGGCGTCGACCTGCAGCACCGGCAACTGCTGCCCGGCGAGCTGGCGCAGCGTCACGCCCTCGCGCATCTCCACGACGACGAGCGCGATCCACGGCTGCAGGCGGCCCTGCGCGTCGGGTGCGCCGGGGCTGAACAGCCACGGCAGGTCGGGGCGGTCGAGCTCGACCTGCGCGAACAGGTTCGGCTCGCTGCCCTGCGCGCCGGCGGGCGGGTCCATGCGGATGATCTGACGCGCGTCAAGCCCGGTCACGTCGCCGGGGCCGAGCAGCGTGACGGAGATCTCTCTCCCCTCCGCGCCGGCGACGGTCGCCGCAGCGCCGAGCGTCAGGCGCCCGCTCGCGTCGGGCGCGACGCCGGCCGGCACCTGCGCGGCGAGCCCGTCGCGGACGCAGCTGAGCAGCGTGACCGTCATCTCGCCCCCACCGGCTCGACGACGGCCGTGCCGCCGCGGCTCGCGGCGCGCGCCTGCGCGGCCGTCGGGAACGTCGCGACGACGTCGTGCACGCCCGCCTCGGTCGCGACGACCGCCCACTGCGGCTCCTCCACCGCGATCCCCATCGAGGGGCCCGCGAAGCGCTGCGCGCGCGCCGCGACGCCGGCCGTCGCCGCGGGCCCGTCCGCGAGCGCGTGGCGCAGGACGTGTGCGTCGAGCGGCGCCGTGCGGACGAGTCTCGCCGGTCTGTCCGGCGCGTCCACGACGCGGTCCTCGTAGCCCGGCTCGAACGGGATCGCACCCCAGTGCGCGACCGCCTCGACGGCGGCGCGCCCGCCCGAGCGCATCGTCTCGAACGCCGGGCCCGTCAGCTTCTGCTCGTCCGACATCGCGAAGTACTGGCCAGGCGCGAACATGTCGCTCGTGCCGTCGTAGCCTCTGATCGTCTGCTGCCCGAGCCGCAGCGCGTCGAGCGTCACGACGTCCTCCCCGCCGACGCGCGACTCGCCGACCTTCTCCAGCCGCACGCCGAGCGGCGCGAGCTTCTGACGCGCCTCCAGCTCCCCGAGCGGGTGCGCGAGCAGCTCGCCCTCCGCCGGCAGGACCTCGCGCAGGCGCACGCCCGGGTCGAGCGCCGGCAGCACGGTGCGCCAACTGCCGACGTCGCCGAGCGCCTCGCGCACCGCGACCGCGATCTCGACCGTCGGCGGCACGACGGCGTCGGCCGCCTCGCCGACCGTGTGGTGGACGCGCACCTTCGCCTCGATGAACGCGACCTTGACGCTCGCGCGCCCCTCCACCTCCCACGGCGTCGGCCCCTTCAGCGTGGCCTCGAGCGAGACGCCCGCGAACAGCGCGCCGTTGCGGCGCAGCGCGACCTGCGCGCGCAGGCCGGCCTCGAGGCTGAAGGGGCTGAAGAGGATCAGCACGTCGAAGCCGATCTCGGCCTCGAGCTCGAAGAAGCCGGCGAGGCCGAGGTCGGCGGACGCGTAGAGCTGCACGCGCGCGCCGAACTGGAACGTCGCGGGCGTGATCGCCGTGTAGGCCTCCAGCCGCAGCCGCGGGTTGTCACCGGTCGCGAGCGTGATCGACAGGCGCCGCAGCGCCGGCACGCCCGGCGGCGGTCTGAACTTCGGGTGGAAGCCGCCGGCCGACAGCGCGAACAGCGGGTCCGGCCCGAAGCGCATCCGCAGCGCGAAGTCGCCGTCGATCGCGAACACGGCGACTCTCGAGCCGGTCAGCGAGCCGTCGATCGAGATCTCGCCGCGGCCCGGGTCGATGATCCCGACGACGTCCACGCGCAGCAGCAGGACGGCCGCCTCGCCCTCCTCCGGCAGCGCGACCTGGATGCGGCCGAGGATCGCGATCACGAACGTCGGCAGCTGGATCACGACGGCGAGCGTGGCCGTGATGATCGCCGGCGCGCCCCAGCCGAGTTTGACCATCGGGCCGACGACGAACTGGCCCTGCGCGGGCGGGAAGATCGCGCCCACGTCGGCGATGATCTGCCGCGCGCGCGGCACCGGGTCGTCCGGGAACAGCAGCGAGCCGAGCGCGCCGCTGCGCACGCCGTCGCGCAGCGCGTCGACGTCCATCCGGCGGTTGATGCCGAGCAGGCCGCCGAGCCCGATCAGCGAGAAGCCGTAGCCGAGCTGGATCGGCGGGAACGAGGCGCAGATCAGCACGACGAGCGAGAAGCCGTCGACGCCGCCGGGCAGCTTCGTCTGCAGCAGCCCGATCGCGGTCACGCTGACGGGGCCGACCTCGAGGTGCAGGACGCCCGCGTACTCGCCCGCGTCGGGGTCGAGGAAGATGTAGCCGCCGCCCGCGACCGGGCCGGCGTCGACGCTCATGCCGATCCCCTTCGGCGGCAGGAACTTGAGGCCGACGTCGACCGGCCCGGCGACGCCGGCTCTGCCGGCCGGCGGCGGCGCGAACACGAGCGCGACGCCCATCCGCTCGATCGACGCCGCGACCGGGCCGAGTCTCAGGTCGGCGGTCGCTGCGAGCCCGAGCGCGACGCCTCTGCCGGAGATCCCGAACGACAGGTTGACGACGGGGATTCTGAGGAAGCCGAGGTCGACGCCGACCGGCAGCGCGACCTCGAGCGACGCGCCGCCGCGGAAGGTGAGCCCCTCCCCCTGCGCCCAGCGCACGCCCAGCTCGAACGGCACCTGCAGCCCACCGGGCGGCAGCACCGCCTTCAGGAAGCTGTCGCCGTCGCCGGGCTGCACGACGATGCGCGCGTCGAGCAGGTCCGCCTGCACCCACGGCGCGACGCGCGCCTCGCTGAAGGTCGAGCCGAGCTCCATCGCGACGCCGCCGATCTGCAGGCGCGTCGAGTCGGACCCGAGCACGATCGCGGGCGCGCCCGGCGCGCTCAGGCGCGTGACGCCGAGCGAGGCTCTCACGTTCGGCGTCGCCCCCGCCGGCACCGTCACCCCTCTGCCGTCGAACGCGAAGCCGAGCGGCACGCCGCCGCTGTCGGTGCCGGTCGCGACGTCGAGCTCGAAGCGCCAGCGCGCGAGGTCGACGCCGATCTGCAGCGCCCCGCTCGGCAGCACGACGACGCCGAGCCCGGCGCCGCCGTCGCGGCCGCTCAGCAGGACCGTCATGCCGAGCCGCAGCGAGGCCTCGAGCGCGGCGCTGTCGGCGAGCGGGCGCGCGTCCTGGTCGCCGACCGGCAGCGGGATCCGCGCGAGCACCGTCAGCGCGTGCTTGGCGCGCTCGTTCGCGAACGCGCCGAAGTCGGTGCCCGGCAGCGGCTTCGTGCCGTAGACGGCGTCGGCGCCGACGGCGCGCGCGAGGTTCGCGACGTTCGGCAGCAGCAGGTCCGCGAGCTTGTCAGCCGATCTCTGCGACTCGAAGCCGCGTCTGCCGTTCTCGTCGGCCGGCAGCCAGCGCTCGCGCAGCAGCGGAACGGGGTCGTCGATCAGGTCCGCCGTGCGCTGCAGCGCGAGCCGCGGACGACGCGTCGCGACGCGGCCCGGCTGCGCCTCCAGGCGCGGCGGCCCTGCCAGCTCGGGCGGGTCGGCGAGCGCGATCATCACGAGCAGTTGCAGCGCGAGCGGATGATGGCGCTGCAGGTACGTGACGAGCAGGTAGTCGAGCAGGTCGACCCCGAGCGCCGCGAGGTCGTCCTCGTCGAGCGCGAGCGGCGTCTCGAAGGTGGCCGCGAGCGCGTCGATCGCCTGCGCGGCCTCGGCGACGTCGCTCAGCAGCCCGAAGATCGCCTCGAAGTCGAGCGGCCCGCCGCCGGCGAGTCTCGCCAGCTGCTCGATCACGTCGATCACCTCGCCGACCGCTCTCCCGAGCGCCTCGACGTCGAGCCCGGCGATCGCGTCGAGGTCCCAGCCGGCGGTCGCGAAGACGCGCCGCAGGTCGCTCGGGCTGCGCGCAGCCTCGAAGGCCGGCTCGGCGAAGCGAAGCGCCTCGTCGAGCAGGGCGCGCAGCAGGTCCTTCTCGCTCACGGCAGCGTCCCCGACTCGGGGCCGAAGTCGGCCGCGGTCAGCTCGATCGGCCGCGGGTCGGCGTAGTTGACGCCCGTCCCGAGCACCTGGTTGGGGTACGGCACGTTGCTGGGCTCGAGGTCCGCGGGCGGGTCGATTCTCCATCTCGCCGCGGCGCCTCTGCCCAAGACGAACTCGTTGCCGCCGTTGTAGCGGCGCACCGTCTCGCGCTGGTGCAGGGCGCGGAAGCGCGCTCTGTCGGCCGCCGTGGCCGCCGCGCCCGGCGGGAGGCCGTTGAGCATCCCGAACGACACCGCGGCCTTGTCGTCGAAGATCACGCTGAGCACCTGCTCGGCGTGGGCGACGAAGTCCCACACCATGTCGGCGTTCGGGCCGACCGGCGGCGCGCCCCAGTTGTCGAGCTGGCCGAGCCCGTAGCCGTGGGGCGGCCCGAACGTCGGCATCCCGCGCTCGCGGCCGACGAAGTAGTCGACTCTTCTGCGCGTCCATCTGCGGCGTGCCGGGTCGGCGGGGTCGTACTGGCCGTGGTGGCCGTTCTCCCACGCGACGATCAGCCGCGCCGTCTCCCGCCAGCAGACGTCGGCCAGCAGCGCGATCTCCGGCCGCGCGCGGATGCCCGGCAGGCGCCGGTCGACGAGTCGCTCGACAAGCTGGTCGACCTGCGCGGCGGTCGGGTTGACGCCGGGCACGCGGAAGCGCGGCAGCCGCGCCGGCGACAAGCCGGCCGCGGCGTCGACGACGGTCGCCGCCGCCGCGCCCGGCACGCGCCCGCCGTGCACCGCCTCGGCCGCTCTCGACTCGCGCCCGAGGCGCAGGCCGGTCAGCTCCAGCAGCCCGTCGCCGCCGCGCACTCTCTCGACGAGCGGCAGCCACTCCACCACGAGCGCGGGCGCGCTCACGGCAGCCGCCTCGCGGCCCCATGGACGCGGCGCGGAGGCGAGCACGGCCGGCGTGCGGCGCCCAGCCTCGACCCACGGCGGCAGCGGCGGCACGGTCATCGCTCTCGGGATCGTCCCGTCGGCCGCCAGCGCGAGCACGGCGCCGGTGTCGTCGCACAGCTCGCCGTCGACGTTGAAGCGCAGCCGCACGGTCGACGTCTCCGACAGCTCCGTGCGATGGCTGTGCGCGATGTGCGGGTTCGGGTAGCCGCCGCCGATCGTCCCGGCGCGCGCGTCCATCCCCTGCCACGTCAGCAGCATGTGCCAGTCGGCCTCGACCGTCAGCTCGAGCAGCTCGACGGGGTGCGACGTCGCCGGGTCCACGTCACGGCGGTGCCAGCGCCGGCGCATCAGGTCTCTCAGCGCCGCGCTGTCGGCTCCCAGCAGTTGCAGCTCGGCCATCATGCGCGGCATGCGCGGCTTCGGGATCAGCGGGTTGGCGGGCGTGGCGGCGGGCGCCGACGGGTCGAACAGCGCCTCGAAGACGCCCATCGGGTACGGCTTCATCCGTCGCACGCGCACGCACCCCGCGAGCGCGTCTGGCGTCAGCTGAGGGGAGGCCGGTCTCGAGGTCCCGTCGAGCAGCTCGTCGGCGCCGAAGTCGACGACCACGACGTCGTCGGCCTCGCTCGGCGGCACGCCGCGCGCCGCCGGTGCCGGGTCGTCGACGAGCGCCACCTGCGTGCCCGTCAGCAGGACCGCGGCCGCCTCGATCCGCGGGCCGGCCGGCGTCTCGCAGACGATCAGCAACTGGACGTGCCCGAGCGCTCTGGCGACCACGTCGGGGTCGATCAGCACGTCGGCCGTCAGCGCGCGTCTGCCGGCCGCCGCCGCCGCGAGCGTGGCGGGCGCGCTGTCGCGTCTCGCGGCGGTCGGCGCGAAGCCGTCGCGCTGTCTGACGACCGCGCCGGCTCTGTCGAGCAGCTCGACCGTGGCTCTCGTCACGTCGGCCGGCACGCTGCCCTCGACGCGCAGGCCGCGCGGGCGACGGCGTGCGGCGTCGGGCACGGCGTCGGCCGCGCCGTCGGCGACGCGCAGGTTGCCGGCGATGCCGGGGGCCGTGTACGCCCGCGCGCGCTGCGGCAGGCCGGCCTTCTCGTGCGTGCGGCCGTCGGCGTCGATCCCGCCCGCGCCCGCCACGAGCCACGGCAGGACGGCGTCGGGCGACTGCCACAGCAGCGGCCACACGTCGAGCTCCGCCGGCCGCGTGAGCGCGATGCGCGCGTCTCTGAGGGTGATCGTCGCGCCGCCCGGCGCACCGGGCGCCGGGATCGTGGCGGCCTGGAAGGCTCTCGCCAGGGCGGCGCGCTCAAGCACCGCCTCGGGGACCGGTCGGGCTCCGCGCGTGAAGGCGATCGCGACCGCGTCGCCAGCTCTCGGCGCCCACGCTCTGTCGTAGTCCCACGGCGCGTCGCGCTCTCTGCCTCTGCGCTCGACGAGCCGGCCGTCCGCCTCCGTGCGCAGCGTCGTCAGTCTCGCCGGCGCGCCGCCGCGCACGTACACCCAGGCGTTCGCCAGCGGCGTCGCGTTGCCGGCCGCGTCGGTCACGCGCAGGCGGATGCCGCCGCCAGCGACCGCGCCGTTCGCGAGCGCGATCGACCAGCGACTGAGCGGGAACGGCGCAGGCTCCTCCGGCAGCGCCCACCACAGCTCGTGGACGACGTGCTTGTCGGCGTCGCCCTCGCCCCATCTGAACGTGACCTCGCCGATCGTGTTGCGCCCGACGATCTCCTTGCCACTGCCGAATCTGCCGACGTACTCGTTCGCGTGCACGCTCGCGGCGTCGAGGTACTGGCCGAGCGCGACACCGCGGTCGCCCGGCGGCGGCGCCGCGACCGGCGGCCCCAGCGTCCCCCGGCTCTCCGTCGACTCGGTGTCGGCGAGCAGGAACTCGAGGTCGTAGCGCCAGTCGGCGTCGGCCGCCGGCGTCGCGTCGTCGGGCAGCGCCTCGAAGGCGGGCGTGCCGGTCTTCGTGATCGCCCCGGTGCCCGGCGAGGTGCCGAGCGTGACGGAGCCGCCGCCGAGGTTCGCGAAGCCGACGACCGTCTCTCTCGGGATCGTGTTGCCGAACGGCTCGTAGCCGATCCAGTGCAGGAAGCGCGTCTGGCCGCTCTCGTTGCGCGACGGGCTCGCGGTCAGCTGGGCCACCGCCGCCTGCACCGGGTCCGCCACGCCGGCCGGGGTGATGCCGGCGCGGTAGCCGACGCGCGCGGAGAAGCCGTAGTGGACGTCGCCGCACAGCAGCACGACGCGCTGGCGCTTGACGCCATCGGCGCCTGCTGTGCCACGCGTCAGCAGCGCCGACAGGAAGCGCTCGCGGGCGGTCGGCTGCAGCCCCCACGTCTCGGCGTCGAAGTAGAGCGGCATCCCGAGCGACTGGCCGAGCCCCACGAGCCACTCCATCAGCGGGTTGCCGAAGACGGGCGTCGGCGAGATCACGAGCACCGGCACGTCGCCCGCGGGCGACGGCACGTCGCGCAGCTGGCGCTGCAGCGCGCCCGGCGCGCCCAGCAGCGCGGCCGGCTCGTCCTCGCCGCCCGGGCTCGCGCGCATCGTGCGCGTGTCGAGCGCGAGCAGCTGGTAGGACGGCGTCGTGAGCGAGTAGTGCCAGTCGAGGGCGCCGTCCGCGACCTGCGGGGCGCTGTTCTCGTCGAAACCGGTCGGCATCCCGACGCCGACGGCGATCGCGTCGATCGCGGCGCCGCTGTCCTCGCCGCTCCAGTCGGCGAGCGCCTGCAGCAGGTCGCGCCCCGCTCTGCCGTCGTCGCCTCTCGCGGCGAACTGCACGGGCGTGTTGCCCCACGCCTGGAAGAGCGCGTAGGCGGCAAGGCCGTTCTGCACGACGCGGCGGCCGAGTCTCGATCCTCTGGCCGGGCTCAGCACGTTTCTCATCCAGCTACCGCGCAGGTTCCAGTCGTCCGTCACCTCGTGGTCATCGAAGATCGTCAGCGTCGGGACGTTGGCGAGCGCGCGCCGCACGGCCGCCAGCCCGACCCAGTAGCTGCGCACGGCGCGCAGCTCGTCCGTGCGGCGACGGTCGGCGAAGAAGCCCTGCGAGCTGGGCGCGAAGTCCTCCGCGACGGGCAGCGCCTCGGGCCAGATCGCCGTGCCGAACGCGAGCAGGTACATCGCGCAGTACTCGCCGAAGCTGAGCAGGTGGCTGCCGCCGTCCTCGGTCGTGAGGCGCGCGTCGTCGGCGACGAGCTCCTTGCGCTCGCCGGGCAGGAACACGCTCGCGATGCGCGGGCCGGCGACCGTCGGCAGCTCCTCGTCATATCCGAGCAGCACCTCCGCCGCGTCGGCGGCGACCGTCAGCAGCACGTCGGCGACGTCGTCGGCGTAGATCTGGTCGCCCGTCAGCAGCAGCAGGTGCGGGCGCCGCTCTGGCGTCGCGAGCGCCGAGGCGACGATCGCGTCGGCCGCCGCGAGCGCGTCGTCGCCGCTCGCGTGCGGCTTGCGGCAGGAGGCGTGCAGCACGCGCAGGTTCTCGGGCGAGGCGGGAGCGATCGCGAACGACGGCAGTCTCGGCGCGTTCGGCGCGTCGTACGTGAGCGCTCTGAGCGCGAGTGCGGCATCTCTCGCGACGACTCTCGCGGCCATCAGCGTCTCGGTCGCGCCCGCCACCGGGGTCCCCTCGTCGCCCGTCGGGCCGAACGCGATGTCGTAGCCGTATGTTCTGCCCGGCTGCAGAGGCGCCGCCGCGGGCGTCGTAGCGGTGACCGCGACGACGTGGAGCGAGCTGCCGACCGCGACGGCGTTGCGCGTCCCGGTGGCGCGCGCCGGACCGGTCGCCGCCCCGCTCGCGTCGACCTCGCGCACCGTCAGCGTCGCCTTGCGGGCTTCCTTGAGCGCGAGCCAGACGGTCACCTCGGTCGCCGTCGTGCGGCGCAGCAGCGGTCCCGCCAGGACCAACGGCAGTTGCGCGAGGCGCGGCTGGAGTTGCGGCAACGGCACGACGGACTCCCCTGTCCCTCTCCCGGGTCCCGAGGGGATGCACCCTATACCGGAGTCCAGCGCCGGTGGAAAGATCAGGGCGCGCCGTCAACGCATGTACGACGCTCGCCGATTGACGGACGCGCCGCCGCGCTCAGATGTAGTACATCGACGAGCCAGCGTCGCGCGCCTCGCGCTCGATCACGTCGGCAACGGTCGTGCCCTGGAGCACGGCGCGGGCGGCCGCGGCAGCGTCGCCGAAGACGCCCTCGGAGCCGGCGCCGAACGTGCCGTCGAGCAGCTCGACCAGCTCGAGCACGGTGATCTCGGACGGGTCACGGGCGAAGCCGTAGCCGCCCTTCACGCCGCGCTGCGATCTGAGGATGCCGGCGCGGCGCAGGACCGCGAACAGCTGCTCGAGGAACTGCACCGGGATGTCCCGCCGTCTCGCGAGCTCGCCGATCGGCACGGGGCCGGACGCGCCGAGACGGCCGAGCTCGGCGAGCGCCTGCAGCGCGTAGGGGGATTTCGTCGTGATCGAGATCATCGGGCGTTGCCTACGATGCCCGATGGTATGTCACCTGCAGGCCAGCTCGCCGACCTCGTGAGCCGCTTCGGACCGCCGCTCGCGCTGATGGGCGTCATCTTCGTGCTGTCGGCGCAGCCGAATCTCGGCACCGACCTGGGGACGATCGACCTCGTCGGCCGCAAGCTCGTGCACATGCTCGAGTACGGGCTGCTGTGGCTCCTGTGGCACCGCGCGCTCGGCTGGCGCCACGCCTGGGCGGCCGCGGCGATCACGATCGGCTATGCCGCGACGGACGAGCTGCACCAGACGCTCGTCGACGGCCGTCAGGGAACGCCGCGCGACGTCGCGATCGACGCCCTGGGCGTGCTGATCGCGGCCCTCCTGGTACGCCGTTTCCGGAGCGGATCGCCGTCCGTGAGGTCGCACGATCGCGAAGCCCGTACTGGTGGTACGGGCGAGCGGTCGGGTGGCCTCACGGACGGCGAGGCGCCCGGAAACTAGATCCAGCCGCGCTCGGTGGCGAGCAGGACCGCTTGCGCGCGGTCGACCGCTCCGAGCTTGCCGTAGATGTTGTGCAGGTGGGTGCGCACGGTGCTCGTCGAGAGCGCCAGCTCGTGCGCGATCTGCTTGTAGACCTTGCCCTGGCCGAGGCGTCTGAGCACCTCGATCTCGCGCGTCGAGAGCGGGCACGGGTCGAGCTGGCGCTGACGCTGGCCGTTCGACGGGTACGGCAGGTCGTACATCACCGCTCGCAGCTCCGCCGGGCCGAGCCCGACCGTGCGCGCGGACGAGAGCAGCTCGCTCGGCGAGACAGCGTCGCCCTGCCCGTAGTGGGCGAGCATGTCGGCGAGCCGCACGAGCGCGGCCTCGCCGTCGGCGTCCTCGCCGTGGTGGCGCTCGATCGTCGAGGCGATCGCCTTCGGCAGGCCCCAGCGGCGCGCGAGCACGCCGCCGACGAGCGCGTGATCGACGCCCAGCTCGCGGCGCTCGCGGTGGATCCGCTCCTCGGGCGTGCGTGCGTCGCCGTGCACCTGGCGCGGATAGCCGGGATAGGCGTGCGCGAGCACGAGCTTGCCGACGTCGTGCAGCAGCGAGGTGACCATCAGGCGGTCGCGCTCCTCGTAGCCGAGCTCGGCGGCGAGGCGGTCGGCAGCGCGCTGCGTGGCGACGCCGTGCAGGCGGAAGCGCTCGGGCGTGCCCTCCCAGATGCCGCTGCGCTCGAAGAAGTCGAACGTGCGGGCGCGGCTCGCGAGCGCTTGGACGGCAGCCGGCGAGAGCACGCTGACGGCGCGCACGATGCTGTCGACGCGACCGCGTGAACGGCCGTCGACGCGGTTGGCGAGCCGCAGCGTCGCGATCGCGAGCGCGACGTCCGACTCGACGGCGGTCACGACGTCAGCGGTCGCCGGCCGCTCCTGCGAGAACAGCCGCAGCACGCGGTTGCGCGACTCGGCCAGCACCGGGAACGCCTCGAGCGCCTCGAAGGCGGCCGTCAGGCGACGCCCATGCCCCTCGTTGTGGTGCCGCACCATCGGCGGGTCGGCGGTCGGGCTGCTCACGTGGAGGCTGGGGGTGGCGGTGGCTGGTCCGGTGACGGATGCGGTGGCTGTCGACGTCGAAGGCGTCATGCGATCGTAGAGTTCCTCTGCTCGGCGTGCGAGAGGGACCGCATTGCCCTGCCGCGGTCCGGTTCCTCTATCGGCAGCGGACCGCAACCGGTTTAGGGCTGTCTTCGCATTCCCACGGCAACCGGCCGCATCCGGTGCGTCGGGCCGAGCCGGGCGATGCTGGCGCAGAGGCGCTACGCGGGCGCGCCAGCGGTGTGGCGGAGCGCCTCGTCGATGCGGCGCAGCGTCTCCTCACGGCCCAGCAGGGCGACGCTCTCGAAGATGCCCGGGGAGATCGTCGTGCCGGCGATCGCCACGCGCACAGGCTGGAAGACCTGCTTCGGCTTCCAGCCGTGTGCCTCCACCAGCCCGCGCAGCGCCGCCTCGACGGCGTCCTGCGTGAACGGGTCCAGCCCGGCGAGCGTTGCGCGTGCGGCCGCGAGCGCCTGCGCCCCGCCCTCGGCGCCGATCGTCTTCGCCCACGCGGCCTCGTCCTCCACCGGCCCGTCGTAGAGGAAGCCGGCGAGCGGCCAGAAGTCGGCGAGCGTCTGGATCTTCTCGCGGCTGATCTCGACGCCCTCGCGCAGCCCGTCGCGGCCTGTGAAGGCCTCGATCCGCGCCGTCAGCTCGTCGAGCGGCATGTCGCGCAGCCAGCGGCCGTTCATGTGGCGCAGCTTCTTCTCGTCGAAGACCGCCGGCGACTTCGAGACGCGCTCGAGCCGCAGCCGCCGCGCCAGCTCGTCGCGCGGGAAGTACTCCTCCTCGGCGTCGAAGCCGGCGCCGAGCAGCGCGATGTAGTTGACGACCGCGTCCGGCAGGTAGCCGGCGTCGCGCAGCTCCTGCACGGAGGCGGCGCCGTGACGCTTCGACAGCTTCTTGCCGTCGGGGCCGTGCAGCAGCGGCAGGTGGGCGTAGCGCGGCGGCGTCGCGCCGAGCGCCTCGAACACGAGCAGCTGCTTGGGCGTGTTCGAGAGGTGATCCTCGCCGCGCACGACGTGCGTGATGCCGGCGTCGAGGTCGTCGATCGCGACCGCGAAGTTGTAGAGCACGGAACCGTCCGCGCGGGCGATCACGGCGTCGTCCATGTGCACATGAGCGAAGCGCGCCCCGCCGCGGATGACGTCGTCGACGATCGTCTCCCCCTCGTCGGGCACGCGCAGCCGCACCGCGCCGGCCTCCTCCGGCTCGCCGCGGAAGCCGCGCTCGTGACCGTGGCGCTCCTTGTAGGCCTTGACGTCGTCCGCGGTCGCGCTCGAGCGGTAGGCGTGACCGCCGTCGAGCAGCTGCCGAAGCACCTCCGCGTGTCGCTCGGCCCGCTGCGCCTGGAAGATCGGGCCCTCGTCCCAGTCGAGCCCGAGCCATTGCAGCGCGTCGAGGATCTGCTCGACGTTCTCGGGGGTCGAGCGCTCCCGGTCGGTATCCTCGATCCGCAGCACGAGGGCGCCCCCGGAGCCGCGTGCCAGGAGCCAGTTGTAGAGAGCCGTACGGGCGCCGCCGATGTGCAGCGCGCCGGTCGGAGAAGGAGCAAAGCGAACCCGCATGGACCCCGCATGCTAATCGGCGCCCACGTCTCCCCGGCGGGCGGCCTCCCCAAGGCCGTCGAGCGCGGCGTCGAGAGAGGCTGCCGTGCGATCCAGATCTTCAACCAGTCGCCGCGCATGTGGCGACCGACGAGCTACGGCGAGGACGACTTCGCAGGGTTCAAGGCGGCGATGGCCGACAGCCCCGTCGACGCCGTGCTGATCCACGCCGTCTACCTGCTCAACTGCGCCACTCAGGACGAGGAGATCCGCACGAAGTCGCTCGCGTCGCTGATCCACTCGTTGCGAATCGGCGACGCGATCGGCGCCCACGGCGTCGTGCTGCACCCCGGCTCGGCGCTCAGAGGCGACGTCGGCGAGGCGATCGAGCGCGCCGGCTGGGTGATCCAGGAGGCACTGGACATGACCGACCACTGCCAGCTGCACCTCGAGAACACCGCCGGCACCGGCGGCACGCTCGGCCGCTCGTTCGAGGAGCTGGCGGCGCTGATCGACGCGTGCGGCGGTGACCGGCGGCTCGGGATCTGCCTCGACTCCTGCCACCTGCTCGCATCCGGCTACGACATCCGCACCTCGGAGGGGCTCGAGGAGACGCTGGAGCGCTGCGACGAGGTCGTCGGGCTCGACCGGCTCCGCTCGCTGCACCTCAACGACTCGCAGACGCCGCTCGGCTCCAACCGCGACCGCCACGCGAACATCGGCGAGGGCGAGCTCGGCGAGGAGGGCTGCATGGCGTTCCTGTCAGAACCGCGCTTCGAGGGGCTCCCGGTCGTGCTGGAGACGCCGGGTCCCGACCGCAGCGGCACGAGCGCGGAGGAAGTCGCGCTCGCGTTCAGCCTGCGGGAGCGCGGGCTCGCGGCGCGCGGGATCTGAGCCGCCGCCCGCTGCGCTAGCGTTCGTCGTCCCTTGGCGTCGACGCACGATCCTCGGGACGCGGCGCCCGTCACGCTTGCTGCCCCCGATCCGCACGTGATCGTGCTGTTCGGCGCGACGGGGGACCTCGCTCGCCGGAAGTTGCTCCCCGGCCTGCTGCACCTGTCCGAGGCCGGGCTGATGCCGCGCGACTTCCGCGTCGTCGGCACGTCGCTCGACGAGCTCGACGACGACGGCTTCCGTGCACTCGCCCGTCGTGCCAGCGACGACTTCGCGCGTCACCGCTTCAGCGAGCAGCAGTGGGAGGAGTTCGCGCGGCACCTGACGTACGTCCCCCGCGACGCCGGCGTCGCGGGGCTGACGCAGAAGGTCGGCGAGGCAGTGGCCGAGATCGGCGGCGGCGCACGGCTGCTGCACTACCTGAGCGTCCCGCCGGCCGCGGCGGGTGCGACCGTGCGCCTGCTCGGTGAGGCGGGCCTGGCAGAGAATGCCCGCGTCGTGATGGAGAAGCCGTTCGGCACCGACCTCGCGAGCGCCCGCGTCCTCAACGCCGAGGTCCATGAGGTGTTCGCCGAGCAGCAGATCTTCCGCATCGACCACTTCCTCGGCAAGGAGGCGGCGCAGAACATCCTCGCGCTGCGCTTCGCCAACGGTCTGTTCGAGCCGATCTGGAACCGTTTGCACATCAATCACGTCCAGATCGACGTCCCCGAGACGCTCTCGATCGGCTCGCGCGCCGGCTTCTACGAGAAGACCGGCGCCTACCGCGACATGGTCGTCACGCACCTGATGCAGATCCTCGCGTTCGTCGCGATGGAGCCGCCAACCGCCCTGGAGCCGCGAGCGATCACGGAAGAGAAGAACAAGGTGTTTCGTTCATTGAAGCCCTTGGACCCGGCGTCGGTCGTGCGCGGCCAGTACGAGGGCTACCGCTCCGAGCCGGGCGTCGCGGCCGACTCCGACACGGAGACGTTCGTGGCGCTGCGCTGCGAGGTCGACAACTGGCGCTGGTCGGGCGTGCCGTTCTACCTGCGCACCGGCAAGCGCATGGCGGAGAGCGCGGGCATCATCTCGATCTCCTACCACGAGCCGCCGGCCGGCATGTTCCCGGTCAGCTCGGGCGTCGGCGAGTACGGGCCCGACCACCTCACGTTCGACCTCGACGAGAGCTCGCGGCTGTCGCTGTCCTTCTACGGCAAGCGCCCCGGACCCGGCA